>CANQOD010000067.1 GCA_947625395.1 uncultured Bacilli bacterium | reverse complement strand
TTAGATTTTTATCTTTTATGACAACTTTATTAATGAAATAAGGCGAAACAATTAAAATGAGAGAAATAAAAGGGATTGCTGTGTAACAAATCATTCTCCCTATTTTAGAGATAATCGAAATGATTTTACTTAAGGCTTTCATTTTCTTTTGTTCTTCTTTGTTTAAACTGACAACTTTTGTTTTCACCTCATCTCCAAGGGAATCAATATCAATGATACTGTCATTGACTAAATCATTGATTTTGCAATGGAAAATTTTACATAGCTCTAGTAAATTATTCATTGTTGGATAAGCCTCTCCTGTTTCCCATTTACTGACAGATTGTCTAGATACATTTACTTTCTCAGCCAAAGCCTCCTGTGATAGTTTTTTAAAAGTTCTTATTTTTTTCAAATTCTCTCCAAATTTCATTTCGAGTACCTCCATTTCACAATTCATGATAGACAACATCCTCAGTTTAAACTATCAACTTTTAGTTGCATTCTTAATTTTGTAATAAAAAAACTAGATACAAAATCTAGTTATCCATCTTATTGGTAGCGAGAGGGGGGGTCGAACCCTCGACCTTTCGGGTATGAACCGAACGCTCTAGCCAACTGAGCTATCTCGCCATGTAAGACAATTAGAATTATAGCACAATGTTTCTTTCTTTGACAAGTTTTTTTTTCGTTTTGGCTATTTTCTTCTTTCTTGTCCTCCTATTTTCTATTGCTTTAAAGCGTATACTTTTTCTTCTGTACTTTTTCGACTTTGCTGAAGTGGCTTTTCTTCCTCTTTTAAAAAGGCTTCTTTCTTTTCCAATTCTTCTTTCACAAGACAAATAGAATCATATACTTTTTGGTATTCTTTATTTTCGTAGAGTAAGTGGGCAAATTGTTGCTCAAATTCTTTTTGAAGAACATGTAAGTTTTTAAGACTATGCTGAAGAAGTGTTTTCATCTCTTCTAAAGAATCAAGGGCAGAGGTAATTTCTTTACTATAATCCGTATAAGATTTCACATAACTGATATCTTGCTTTTCATGTATCAATTCTCTTCCTAGTCTAAAAGCAAAAAGACTAACGAGCAAGTTGGCTGCAACGGCTTGTGTGCCTTTTAATTTTTGGGCAAGAGCAAACGTTGCCAATAACATCGCCATGGTGCGATTGGTAAATGCGATTTTATATTGAATTTTCTCTTCCACTTGGATTGCTTGATTGGCTTTTTCCTCTAAATCTTTGGCTAAAAAATCCAATTGAATACAATCCTGATAGAGTCTTTGTTGAAAGAGAAGAAACGCATCTGTTTGCGTACGCATGTCTTGGAATTTTTGTTCTCTTTCAAGAAGAGTAGCATTTTTTTCAGCTATTTCTGTTTCTAAATCGCTTTTCTTCTCATCTAATTCTACGATTTTATCAAGAAGAAATTGATAATCTTGATTTTGTTGAAGCATCGATAAAAGTTCCTTTTTCTCCCCTTTCATTTCTTCTAACGAATAAAATAAAATCTGTTCTTGTAACGAGAAAGAGACAAGACGTCCTTCTTGCAATTGATGAAGCGCTTTTTCGATTTTTTCTAGGGAACTTTCTATTTCTTTTAAGGTCTCTTGCATGGAAGATAATGCTTGTTCATCGTTGCTATCTTGATAAGCTCTCTGGACTTCATCATAAGAGTGAAATAGTTGATGCAACTCTTTCTTTTTCGCCATAAGAATTTCCGCCCATCCCTCTTGTAGTTGTTGCTGCATACCTTTCTCTTGAACCAGGGAGATTTCGGATTCTTGCAGCGTTGTCTTTCGGGGTGGTTCTGAAAGAGACAATGGAGCCATAAAAGAATGAGAATGGGAGGACTTTGTGGATTGTGGAGGGAGTTCTTGTGCTGTTTTCATTGGTTGTTGAGCTTCCTGGGGAGCATTCGTTTTCTGTTCCTGCGTTTCAAAAGAGGGCATCTTTGTTGAAACAGGGCCTTTTTCCTTTTTATAAGCGTTTTGATTGGCTTCAAAAGAACGCTGTTCATCTGTTTTTTCTGAATATGCTTGCTCCTTATTTGGTTCTATTTCCTCTTGCACTTGTTTTTCGTTAAAGGAAAGGGACTTTGGGTCGCTTTCTTGCTTCTCTATTGTTTGGTTAGCTGTTTTCTGTTGTTCTTTTGAACGAGGAGAAAAAAGAACCTGGATTGGATATTGCATAAAAAAGAAAATTTTACGAAAGACTTGTTTCATCTATCTCTCCCCTTTTCTTGCTTTATTATAGCAAATCTTTCCTCAATAAACTAGGTAAAAATAGCAAAGAGCTGATAGAATTTGGTCAAGATACTTTGACGAAGTGGCATTTGAATATGCCGATGCGGATGTTCTTTTTGCATTTCTTTTACGAGTTTATCGACAAAAGATTGATAACTAAAGCTTTCCATCAAAACAAAAAGGAGTTGTTCCAATTGCCGTATTTTTAAATCAAATGCCGTGACCTCTTTTTGATTTCTTTCCTGATTCTCTAACATGACTTGATTAAAGCCGGTATGAAAAGCTCCAGGCTCAACAAGCGTTACCTGACAATTTGCTTTTTGAAGAGAAAGTTCTCGCTGTAAAGTTTTGATACAATAAGATAAGCTGGCTTTACTACTTCCATAGCTACCAAGATATGGAAAAGGAATGTGTGCCAACAGACTTGACGTAACAAAAATTTTCCCTTTCTTATGCCTTTCTTTACAATCTTTGATGTATCTTTGAATCCATTCTAAATTGGAAAAGACATTCACTTCATAATTTTCTCGCATTTTATCAAGTTGGATGGTTTCCAAATTTCCTCCTTCTCCAACGCCAGCATGTAAAAATAAAACATCTAAATCCAATTTTGTAAGAATATTTTCCTCACCGTGTTGTAACAAATTGAAGACGATAGGAAATAAAATTACTTTATCTTCTTTGCTTTTTTCTTCGACGTGCTTTCTTTCTTTTTCTGTTTTAGAAGCAACGTAGACAATGTGTCCTTTTTTCGCAAGAGAACATGCCAATTGGTACCCCAATCCAGAAGTGGCACCTGTAATACATATTTTCATTTTTTTCACCTGAAAATAGTATGTACAAGAAAAGGAAAAAGAAACCTACTTTTTATTCGGTTTCCTAAAAATGGTAAAGGTAACTCCTTTTTTTTCATTTTTTACATGAATATCATAATTCATCAAATTGAGTGTTTTTTTCACGATAGAAAGACCTAGACCAAACTCTCCTTTGATTCCCTTTCGAAAAGGAATAAAGATACCATCTAATAAATCAGCGTCAATATTTGGTCCATCATTGTAGAGGATTAAACGATTGTTTTTCGTTGTAATTTTAATGGTTGTGGAAGCATATCGCATAAAGTTTTGGAGTAAGTTATCGAGGATTGTTTCAAAGTGTTCCGTCGTTCCATAAAATTTAGAAGTTTTATCAAAACTGGTAATAAATTTGATATCTTTTCGTTGAAACTTAAATTTTTTAATTGCTTCATCGACAATAGACGGTAAGTCCACAAGAACTTTTTCGTCTGTCTTGATATCTTTCAAATAATCTAATTTATTTAAGTAAAGAAGTGAATGAACTTTTTGTTCGAGTTTTTCAGTTTGTTCTTTGATAACGGGAAGCACCGTACTGGCTTCTTCAACGTCATCTTCATATGCTTCCACATAAGATTTTATGACTGTAAGAGGTGTTTTAAAGTCATGTGATATATTTTGATACATTTGATTTCGTATTTCTTCTTGATTCTTTAAAGAAATACGCATGTCTTCTATCGCATAGGCTAAGGATTTGATTTCATCGTCCACGAAAAAATCAATGTTCTGTTGATAATCATTATCATCAATGTGGTCGATTTTTAATTTGAGTTTTTCAATTTTTTTCACGATGACGCCGCTCCATAAAATGAGGATGCAGGCAACACTAGCAAAGGAAATAAATAAAACAGGCAAAATTGCTTTTAATAAATCACTTCTAATTTGGGTAATGTATTTATCGTTGGTAAAGGCAATCTTCGTAATGTCATTATTATGGAGTGTATAATAATAATAGACTTGACGTTGATAAATAAACTTTCCGTATTCTTTTTTAAAATAAGGAAGTAAATCTTCGACTTTTTTAATGCCAATTATTTGGTCGATATTTTCACTGTAAACAACAGAGTTATCGAACTTATATAGATAGGCAATTTGCGTCTGAGATAAATTTTTATCAATGTTTTTTTCTACAAACGATAAAGGTGCTTTTAAGTAATTGTAAATATTCTTTTCAGCAACTGGGATAAGGACTCTTGGAAGTAAAATGCCTAGAAAAAGGAAAATAATTCCAAAGACAGCGATAATAATCAACAGGAGCTGTCTTGATAAATGACATTTAAAATGTTTCATGATAATCGGTACCCGTAACCATAAATTGTCGAAAGACGTAATTGTGGCATTTTCTTTCTTAATCTGCGTATTAAATCGTCAACGGCACGATCACTTCCAAAATAGTCGTCACCCCATATTTGTTTTAAAATTTCCTCTCGTGAAAAACTTTTATTGATATTTTGGAGAAAAAGGAGTAATAAATCGTATTCGAGTGTTGTTAAGACGATTTCTTTTTCTCCTTTCATGACAATTCTCTTATCAAGATCAAGTTGGTAGTTTTGGTAAGTGTAAAAATTTTCCTCTTTCTCTTTTGGAAAACACCGTTTTAAAATCTTCTCGACACGTAAGACTAATTCTTTGCTTGAATAAGGCTTTGTAATGTAGTCATCACTTCCTAATTCAAGTCCTAAAATTCGGTCTAAATCTTGATCCCTTGCAGATGTAAAAATAACAGGAACAGATTCATCTTTTTCACGAATTGCCTTAATAATATCGTAACCGTTGATATCATCTTTTAACATGATATCTAAAATCCAAAGATTGACGGGATTTCCAATATAAGCAAGCGCTTCTTGTCCTGTTGCAAAATAGGTTACTTCATATCCAGCTTTTTCAAGATATGCAGTCACCACACTCGCAAGACGTTCTTCATCTTCGACAAAACAAATTTTATACATCCTAACCACCAAACCTATTATATCATATTTTTTTTATTTCATTGATCACATCCTTTGTTCTCTATTTGTGATTAAATTATCCGTATTTTTTTCTTTTTAAGTTGTTTTTATCTCCTCCTTTCTGATACTTCCATGATAGCAGAATCTCTTGGGTAAATTTTGGAACAAATATGGGAAATTATGGGAAAGAAAAAAACTTGAGCGAAATCAAGTTTTTAATGCATAGTTGTGATTGTATTTTGGGGAATGAGGACTTGGCGGAACGAACCATTTGTTGCTGCATTACCCTTGGGAGCAGAATAGAAAAATACACCAGAAATCTGACCATAATTCTGTTCGCCGCTTCGACACGACCATGGAAAATTCACGTTCACCATGTCAAATGCATTTTTGTACCATTTCATTGTCTCATTTAAGGCATGGCCTTTACAGGGTTTACCATTACATGATGTTTCCACATTATCACTTGTATATACATCATAATATTTTGAATCAGGCCATTCTCGACCTTCAATTGAAGAACCATCTGTTAAAGTTCCAGCATAGCCAGAATTTCTTCCATTTGTATCTCCGGATAGCTTGTTAAGTACTCCCATTGTAAATTCCCATGCTCCACCCGAAACATCATAAATACCCATAACGTTTCCAGTGCTGGAAGCTCCTGCTCCGGCTTAACCTTTGCCGTCTCCTTGGTCAATCATCACATCATAAGCATTTCCACAAGATGAAGCACTCGTTGCATTTGGCAGACCACTAGAACAGCCTGTCATATAAGCATTATAATTATTCATATAGACTTCTTTATTGCCTCCACTATACAAAGAATTTCCATATTTTCCATATTTGCTTTGCATAAGATATGAAATCAATGCCCATTCACTATTTTTTGCTGCATGACTATCATAAGTAGCATCAAAGCCAAACACATTGCCATTTTCTGTCATTTGCCGAGAAATTAAATCTAATGTTGATGGACGAATAGACCTCCAACTATACACATTTGGTTTAATAATTGCTTTGTTAGGTTCTTCCGTATCAACTTGTGCTGAAAATGTGTTTTCTACTCCAACTCCTGTTCCTTCTCCGCTACTATATCCTGTTTCAAATTTGCCGACCCATATTCCTGAGAGTTCCTCTTCTCCAAACGTGAACCCAGGTGGTGTGTACCAATTCTTTGCATATTTTCCTGTATATTGTGCACTTCCATTTTCATCTTTCTCAGAAACATCTAAAAATTTAACATCGATTTCTCCGGGTGAAGTTTGACTAGGATTATCATCTCTTCCTTCTTCTTTCTTTCCGTAGTAATGTTCTCCATCTTCACTCTTGATGGTATAACTGTATCTTGGTATCCATACCCACATCTGTAAGATATCTGTCATCTTCACTTCTTCCCCTGGATTCATTCCTTGATAGGTTGCTCGAGTAGTATTAGTCACTGTCACGGCATTTGCCCACTCCTGTTTATCATAGTTATACCAAGCTTGTTCAACATCTGCTTTCTCCCATCGTTTCTCTTCTTCATCATAAACAACTGGTATCATGTTGTCGGCAAGCACAGGTGGATTGGGATAGTTGAGTTGATTTGCATCAACGGCCACTTTACTTTGATAACTCTTTTCTTGTTCACTATTAGGTGTATCTTTATCTAACCAAATTCTTAATTCATAGGTCACCTTATTTTCTTCACCTGGTTGAATTTCTTTACTATAATAAAACTGTTTTAATTCTCC
>CANQOD010000066.1 GCA_947625395.1 uncultured Bacilli bacterium | reverse complement strand
AAAATGAAGGATTAAACAAAGACAGCCTAGATTTTTTAGAGGTTATTTAACAGGAGCAAGAACTTGGCGGAAGGAAACATTACCGACAGTATTTCCATAAACATTATTGAAACTAAAAACACCTGCCTTTAAAGTATCTCCATAATAGCCACCACGTACTGACCATGGTCCGACCATACTAACCAAATAGTTTTCTCCACCATACCAACCTACTGTTTCATTTAAAGCATGTCCTTTACAAGAATTGCCTCCACAAGCTGTTAATGGATTATCGCTTATATAATTATCATAATATTTATCTACTGGCCAGGCGCGTCCCCCAATCGAAGAACCATTTGTTAACTGTCCTGCATAGCCTGAGTTGTTATTTTCTGTACTTCCAGACATTTTGTTTAATACACCCATCGTAATTTCCCAAGCGCCACCACTCATATCATAAATTCCGGTGATGTTGCCAGTTGTACTCGCTCCAGCTCCTAAATAACCTGTTCCATTTTCCCTATTAAGAATATCATCGTATTGATGTTCACAAATGGATGTACTTGCTCCATTTGGGGTTCCATTAGAGCAGCCTGTTAAATAACTGCTGTTATTATTCATATACACTTCTTTATTTGCGCCACTATATAAGGAATTCCCATATTTTCCATATTTGCTTTGTGTGAGATAACTAATGAGTGCCCATTCACTAGATTTTATTGCATGACTATCATACGTAGCATCAAATCCAAATACATTACCAGATTCTGTCATACGACGTGAGACTAAATCGATGGTTGATACTCGAATAACACGCCAACTATACACATTCGGCTTGATAATCACTCGATTTGGTTCTTCCGCATCTCTTTGAGCCGCCGCCGCACTTGGCACACCTGCTCCGGTGCCATTACCACTACTATATCCAGTTTCAAACTTGCCAATCCATATCCCAGAGAGTTCTTTTTCTCCAAAGGTGAAGCCTGGTAGGGTATACCAATTCTCTGGTTGTGAACCTGTATATTGAGCACTGCCATATTCGTCTTTCTCAGAAGCATCTAAAAACTTGATATCAATCTCTCCTGGCAATGCTTGACTTGGATTATCACTTCGTCCTTCTTCTTTCTTTCCATAGTAATCTTGTCCATTCTCACTCTTGATGGTGTAACTGTATCGAGGAATCCATACCCACATTTGAAGAATATCTGTCATTTTTACCTCTGTTCCATTCCCTGCTTGTTGATATCCTGTTCGAGTTCCATTCGTGACTGTTACTGCATTCGCCCACTCTTGTTTATCATAATCATACCAGTTTCCTTGATTATAACTTGTCTTTACCCATTTACTTCCATCATATACAACAGGTATCATATTCGATGCTGGTTCCTCTACTTCTACTACAATACCCTCAACAAGTCTTCCATTTTTTGGAAATGTTAACTCTTTATTTGCTAGGCCTCCATCACTTCTAAATTCAACTGTAATACTCGAACTTGTTAAGTTATAAATTCTTAAATGATAACTTTCACTTGCTCCTTGTTCTAAAACTACTCCCTCTTTGGTTGGTGGCTTATTGGGTGTATCTTTATAATAATTAATATGCACTTTCTCACTGATATTATCTAGGTAATAGAAATTCAATTTAGCTATTCTATCATTATTATTCGTAAGTGTGATTGTAATCTCTTTCTTGGTATTCGCATCCACTGTAATTTTATTTTCTTGAAAAGCACTGTCTTCTGAAGTAAGTGTACCTGTTAGAGTTCCTGTGACAATTCGAATCGCTTCTTTATTTTCTTTTTTGACTGTGAACAGGGCATAACTTGAATATCCCATAAGCAAAAAAAGACTGATGATGCCAAGCATGATCAGATAACTTTTTTCAAACTTTTGTTTTTCTCTCATTCATGACACCCTCATTCTGATGTCATTATATCTTTTAAACTACCCCCCCCGATTTTATTCTATTTACGCATAGCATTTTTTCAGAATTTAATACAAAATTTACTTATCTCGCAATACGGCATTACATTCTTTTGTGACGACAGCAATGATTTTATCAAAGATACCCATCACTTCTTCATCTGTCAGCGTCTTTGTTGCATCTTCAAAAAGCAAAGAGAACGCAAGACTTTTTTCATTTTCTTTCACATTTTCTCCTTGATAAACATCAAAGACCTTTACTTCTTTCAAAAGTCTTCCTCCTGCTTTTTGCATCACTTTTAAAATCGCTTCGCAAGGCAGACTCTTGTCCACAACAAAAGCCATATCTTTCGTCACTGTTGGAAACTTAGTCACCTCTTTTGCTTTGATACTTCGGATGCTGATTTCAGATAAACTTTGTACATCTAGTTCTAAAACATAAACCTCTTGTTTCACAAGGGCTGGATGCACTTGTCCTAAGAAACCTACTTTCTTTCGGTCAACATAAATCGCTGCACTGCGTCCAGGATGCAAATCTTTTAAAGTTTCTTTTTCAAATTGATAACGTCCTTTCGAAAGTCCTAATTTTTCCAAATAAGTTTCTACCATTCCCTTAAGCGCATAAAAATCAGCTTGAATGGCTTCTTTTTCCCAAGAAGACAAATCTAATTTGCCATGAAGCAGTGCACTAAAAACTGTTTTTTCATGATAAGTTTCTTCTTTAGTATATACATTGGCAATCTCAAAAATAGCAAGATCTTTTTGTTGCCGATGCATATTATAGTCAAAAACTTCCAAAAGGGATGGAATCAAACTTCTTCTTACATATTTTCGATCTTCACTCATCGGATTTAAAAGAACAATTTCATTTGTCGCGTCCTCAACAAATTGATGAGCCTTTACTTCATCCAATAAGGTATAAGTAATCACTTCTTGCAGACCCATAGAAACAAAGAAATCTCTTGTCTTTTTTGTAAAGTTACGCAGTGGAGAACGTTTTCCTTTGCGCATTTCCATTACAGGCAATGTTCCAACAACTTGATTGAAACCATAGATTCGACCAACTTCCTCAATTAAGTCTTCAGGAATATTGACGTCTAATCTTCTCGTTGGCACCAAGACTTCAAAAACTTGCTTCTGTTCAGTGGCTTTAAACTGTAAACGTTCAAAAATAGAAAGAACTTCTTGTTTCGTTAGTTCCATTCCAAGAACTGTATTGATTTTTTGAAGAGAAATGGTGATTTTTTTATCTGCTTTCTGTGTTTTATCGTGTTGTAACATCCCACTCCATACTTTCGCATGTGCATATTTTTCTAATAAATGACAAGCTCTTTGCAAAGCCTTTTTCGTTCGATTTGGGTCAATTCCTTTCTCATATCGATTGCTTGCTTCACTTCTTAGAATCCTTTTGGAAGTGTTTCTAATTTTAACAGAATCAAAGATGGCTGCTTCAATGACAATTTCTTTTGTATCCATCTCTATTTCAGTATCATAACCACCCATGACACCCGCTAAAGCAACCGGTTCTTTGCCATTGGTAATTACAATATCTTTAGATGTTAAAGTCCGCATTTTTCCATCGAGTGTCTGCATTTGTTCATCCTCTTGTGCCATGCGCACCAAAATTTTCTTTCCAAGACGTTCTGCATCAAAGAAATGTAGCGGTTGGCCATATTCCAACATCACATAGTTAGAAATATCTACCACATTATTAATAGGACGAATACCTGAAGCCATTAATCTTTCTTTCATCCACTGTGGACTCTCCATGATGGTCACATCGCTTACCTTTTTAGCAAGATAAATACTACAAGCATCTGTTTCTACTTTTAAAGTCATCTCATCTTCAATATTTTCTTTGATTTCTTGGATTTCTTCACTTGGTAGACGTACAGGTCTCTCATAAATCGCACCCACTTCATAAGCCATCCCAAGTAGACTTAATAAATCCCCACGATTGGCAGTTAATTCAAAATCAATCACTTCATCATCAAAGTCAAGATAAGCAATCGCATCCTCTCCTAATGGCGCATCATCACTTAAAACGTGAATACCTGCTTTGTCTTCTTCGCTTTGGTACTTGGACTCAATTCCAATTTCACTCAAAGAGCAAATCATTCCATTCGATTCTACTCCAGCCAATTGCGCCTTTTTAATTTCCGTGCCATCCGGTAAAATAGCACCCACTTTAGCAACAAGCACTTTTTGACCAGCTTGCACATTTGGAGCTCCACAAACAATGGATAAAACGTCTTCTTTGACATCCACTGTACAGGCATGTAAATGCGTTGAAGTAGCGATATTTTCGCAAGTTAACACTTTTCCAATCACAATTCCCGTTGCTTGAGATATTTTTTCAATGGTCTCATATTCGTTTCCGACTGCAACCATTTTTTCAGCAACTTCTCTAAAATCCAAGTCTTCTACTTGCACATAATCATTTAAAAATTTCTTACTTACCTTCATTTTGACCCTCCTCACGATAGAAGTTTTCTAAAAATCTCAAGTCATTGGTATAGAAATTACGAATATCAGAAATACCATACTTTAACATAGCAATTCGTTCAGGTCCAATCCCAAAAGCAAAGCCTGTATACTTTTCAGGGTCATAGCCACAACCACGTAAAACATTTGGATGTACAATTCCTGAACCTAAAATCTCAATATAGCCAGTGCCTTTACAAAGACTGCAACCTGCACCTCCACATTTAAAACAAGACACATCCACTTCTAAAGATGGTTCTGTAAATGGAAAATAAGAAGGACGAAAACGAATGGTTCTCTCTTCTCCGAATAAGCGTTTCACAATCTCTTCTAATGTGCCTTTTAAGTGAGCAACACTAATATTTTCTCCTACCACTAAGCCCTCAATTTGTGTAAATTGATGAGAATGGGTAGCATCGTCATCATCTCTACGATACGTCTTTCCAGGACAAATCATACGAATGGGTGTTTTCTCTTTGTTTTTATCCATTTCTCTTGCCTGAACAGGAGAGGTTTGCGTACGAAGTAAAATCTTTTCATCTTCAATATAAAAACTATCTTGGCTATCTCTTGCGGGATGTCCTTTTGGTAAATTTAATTTTTCAAAGTTATACAAATCCTCTTCGACTTCAGGTCCTTCTACAACATCATATCCCATGGAAATAAAGAGTTCTTCGACTTCTTCAATAATCTTCGTTAAAGGATGAACACTTCCTCTTTTAAAAGAAACACCTGGTAAACTAATGTCAATCGTTTCTTTTGCTAGTTTTTCTTGTAGTTTTTTGTTCTCCACTTCTTTTTGTGCACTTTCTAAACGTTTTTCTGCTTGTGTACGAAGTTGATTTAACATTTCTCCAAATGTTTTCTTTTCTTCTTGAGGAACGTCTTTCATATAAGAAGCAAAAAGACTAATTTTCCCTTTCTTTCCTAAATAAGTATTTTTAAACGTTTGAATTTCTTCTAAAGTATGCATCGAACAACCTTGAATCTCTTCTAATAATTTTGTCATTTCTTCTTTTTTCATATTGTACTTTCTCCTTTCCAAAAAAAAATTTCATCCTCTTAAGGACGAAACTTTTTCCGTGGTACCACCTTATTTTGTAACTGAAATTACCTCTTTTTGATAACGCAATTCATTTTGCGCTTGTTTTAAAACAAGAACTTGAAAGGTGAATTCACTAGCATTTATTCCAGCGACTTTCACCAAACACGCCTCTCTTTTTGAATAAATCATTCTAGTTACTATTTCTTTCTACAAACGTTTTTCGATATGTATTATAACATACTTTTAAAAAATGTGTCTATTTATTTATAACAATTTAATAAAACTTTCTGAAAGTCTTCTCCTCGTTTGGCAAAACATTTGGCAACGCCATTGATGAACAAGTTTTCCTCGCCAATCCAAAACAGGCGAATTTGGTCTTTTAAGCTTTGATAATAACTGGCATCATATTCGTGCAAATAACGATAAAGAAAATCCATATCTTTTTCATCATAATATTTAATGGTATCTTTATTTTCCCAATCAAAGACAGCAAATCTTGTTTCATAACTATATTTCGTATGTAAAACAGGTTGTTCATGCATCTCATGATGGATATGAATGACTTTGGTATGATTGGCACCTTTTTCATAATGATGAGAGGAACCCTCTTCCGTAATGTATATTTTTTGGTGAGGGGTCTCTAACAGAAACAACTCATTTTCTCCAAACATTTGCTCATTCATGCGAATCTCAGAAGCAAAAGCACCATCATGAAAAGTGACCATCGAAAGCGCTTGTTTACAACTTTTTTCTTTTTGAATCGAATAAATTCCCCTCGTTTCTACGCCACTTAAAGAATGATCAAAAATTTGAAACTGGATTTGCATGTGTGTGCTTTTCTGTTGTTGATGGGCAAGAATTGTTTTATTTTGAATAGTTGCTTTCAGTTGAAAAACTTGCTTGTCTTCTCCTAAAGTTCCTACACGTGTGGGATGCCCTTTTTGAAGAACATAATTTCTTTTTGCTTCCTTTTCTAAACCTAATAAATCGATGAAATTCTGACGAATCAGTAAATTTCGCCCCCTACTTTTTTCTTTCATGTATCCAATTGAACCTCGCTATACGGTTAATAATTCTTGTTCCTTTTCTTTTAATTTTTCATCAATTTCTTTATTGTATGTATTCACAAGATTTTGGATTTCATTTAATAGGCTTTTCTCTTGATCTTCTGGATATTCTTCTTTTTCAATTTCTTTGTTTGCCTCTTGGCGAATATTACGAATAGAAACTTTTGCTTCTTCAGCGAGTGCTTTCACTTGTTTGGTCAATTCTTTTCTGCGTTCCTCTGTCAAAGCTGGAATCACGATGCGTATTGTTTCACCATCATTTCCAGGATGATATCCTAAATTGGATGCTAGAATGGCTTTTTCAATTTCCCCTAAGCAGCTTTTATCAA
>CANQOD010000065.1 GCA_947625395.1 uncultured Bacilli bacterium | reverse complement strand
TCGCTTTTAAGGTACAGATTTTCTGTTTCTACCTTTTCAATGCGGTTTACAGCATGAGGCCACAAACACTACTGATTCTATCATAGATTGTGCGTTTCGTCAAATTTATTTTCTAATTTTTTAAGAGTGATTCCATCTTTCGTCTTTTTTACATTTTAGAATTTGAGGACTTTTTCCTTTGCTTTTGGTTGCTGATCATGAGAATGCTTTTTTTTCGCGTTCATTCTAGGAATCACGGGTGTTATTTTTTCAGGAGTCAAAGAAGCGCAAAGTGGAATCCCTTTTTCAGATTGCTGCATTAAAAGAATGACATCCGCTTTCTGTTCAATCAAAGAAGCATCATCAAAAAAGCGATAAATACAATTGTGATAATGCAATTCATGATTGTTCAGTACATAGTGCACATGATGAGCATCAAATTCTTGCCGAACCGCCTCTAAAAACAAAGGCAATTCATTCATATAAATATTTAAAACTTTCATCTTTTATTTTCCTTTCTTTTCATGACCTTGAATAGCATTTAAGACTTCAATTGGTACTGCAAAAATAATCGTATTGGATTGGTCAGAGCTAATATCATTTAAGGTGGATAGTGTTCTTAAATGAAGAGCACCAGGAACACTACTCATTAAAGTTGCTGCTTGTTTTAAATTTTCTGCGGCTTCAATTTCACCTTTACTCTTGGTAATGACAGCTTCTTTTTCTCGTTCTGCTTCAGCAACTTTGGCAATGACACGTTTCATTTCCATTGGTAAAGCAACATCTTTCAATTCTACATTTTCTACTTTGATTCCCCATGGATCTGTCGCCTTGTCAATCACAGCACAAATTTCACTAGATATTTTTTCGCGCTCTGTTAAGAGTTCATCAAGCGTAACTGAACCCACTACATTTCGCATGGTAGTCTGTGCCAATTGTCCAACGGCATAGTAAAAATCCTCTACTTCACAAATTGCTTTTCCAGCATCAAAGATTTTATAATAAATGACGGCATTAATTTTAATAGAAACATTATCTTTGGTGATTGCTTCTTGTTCAGGAACATCGACAGCTTTGGTTCGAATATCTACCTTTTGATAGGACTGAATAATAGGAAAAACAACTGTCCATCCTGGATTTAAGATTTTCTTAAATTTCCCAAAAGCAAATAAAATACCTCTTTCATACTCATTAATTTGTTTAATAGAAGTGCATAAAATAAAGGCAAGAAGAATCAAAACAAATACAATCACTACATCCATATTTTCACCTCATCTCACTACATTTTATCAAAAAAAGAGCAGATTATGCCCTTGATACGTATTTTCCATCTTTTGTTCCAACAAGAATTTCTTCATCTTGTTCAATAAATAATGGAACTTTAATGACCATTCCTGTTTCAAGTTCTGCATCTTTCATCGCAGATGAAGTGGTATTTCCTTTCACTGCGCCTTCAGTACGAACCACTTTCATAACGACTTTATCTGGTAAATTCATGCCTAACATTTCTCCTTCAAAGAAGATAATTTCTACTTCTAAGTTTTCTTTTAAGAATTTGGCATCTTCACCGATAACACTCTTATCTAACTCAATTTGTTCATAATCTTGCATGTTCATAAAATAGTAAGTATCTCCCATGCTATATAAGAATTGCATTGTCTTTTTTGCAATATGAGCAGTTTCTACTTTGACACCAGCATTGAAAGTTTTTTCAACAATGGAACCAGTTCGTAAATTTTTCATCTTTGCTTTGACAATGGCCGCACCTTTTCCTGGCTTGACATGTTGGCTTTCTAAAATCATATAGATGCCACCTTCAAATTGAATTGTCAATCCTGGTTTAAAATCGTTGGAATTAACCATGATTTATCGCTCCTTTCACTCTTCTATAAGCAGTTTGTTTCCGATAAACTTTAGGAACATGAACGGGTTGGTCTTTCATGACTTCTCCCTGTCGATAAATGATTTCTGCTTGCTTATTGATTAAAGCAATCGCTTGTTCCGTAGAAGTTACAGGAAGTGTCACTAAATTCAATTGACTGATTTTCATCTTTGTCATTTCCTTCCTATTTTTTCTCTTTATGGGTTGTATGTTTTCCACATTTTGGACAATATTTACTAATTTCTAAGCGGTCTGTCGTATTTTTCACATTTTTTTCAACACGATAGTTTTCTTCATTACATTCTGTACATACTAACGTCTTCTTTTGACGATTTCCTACTTTTGCCATTTTTATTCCTCCCTTTTGTTCGTTTTCAGTATATCAATTTCCCTTTTATTTGGCAAGTTACTGATTGGCTTCTTTTAACATTTCGATGGTCTTTCTCATTTCAAGATCATAAGCAATCATATCAAGTCCACCAAAACTCTTGATGAGTTCTTCTTTTTTCATTTGATATTTCTCAGCAAGTTGTTCTGCTTCCTTATTTGCTTCTTCTTCTGATACTTCAATCTTTTCTAAATTCATGATTTCTTCAAGCATTAAGCGATAAAGTACATTTTGGAATGCTTCTTTTTCTAATTGTTCACGCAATGCTTTTTCATCAGAATGCGTATATTGATAGAATAGGTCTAAACTAATTCCTTGCATTTTTAAATTTTCTTCCATACGATGCATTAAACGATCAATTTCTTCTTCTGTCATTTGTTCAGGTATATCTACTTCAACATTTTTAGAAACAGCTTCTAATAATTGATCAATATATTGATTTTCAGCATCCATTTCTTTTTGAGCCTTGATATTCTTTTCAATTTCTTCTTCTAAGCTTTTCTTATCAGTAATTCCTTCCATTCCAAGATCATCGAAGAAGTCTTTATCCAGTTCTCTTTTGATTTTTTCTTTGATTTCATTGACTTTTACTTTGAATGTTGCCTCTTGTCCTTTTAATTCTTCACTTGGATATTCTTCTGGGAAAGTCACTTTAATTTCTTTTTCTTCCCCTACTTTCATTCCTACTAATTGTTCCTCAAATCCAGGAATAAAAGTATGACTTCCAATTTCTAAAGAATAGTTTTCGCCTTTGCCACCGTCAAATGCTTTTCCATCATGAAAGCCTTCAAAGTCAATAATTGCAAGGTTTCCCTCTTCAATTGCTCCATCTTCTTTGGTAACCATTTCTGTATAACGTTCTAATAAATGGCCAATTTCATGGTCGATTTCTTCTTGCGTTACTTTTACTTCTTCTTTCTTGACAGAAAGTCCTTTATATTTTTTAACATTCACTTCTGGCTTAGTGATAATTGTAAAGACAAAAGTAACCCCATTTTCATCAATGGATTTTAAATCTACATTTGGTTGTACAACAGGGATTAACTTGTTTTCTTCCATTGCTTTCTCATAAGCACTTTGTAAACAAGCATCTGCTGCATCCAAATATAAACTTTCTTTACCAAATTTCTTCTCATAGACACTTCTTGGGCATTTTCCTTTACGGAATCCATCTACAGTGACCGTTTTCACTTTCTTTTGAAAAGCAGCATCAATTGCTTTTGTCCAATCAGCACCTTCAATTTTCACTTCTACTTCATGTGTAGATTTGTTTGCTTTTTTAGCCATAATATCCCTCCAATACGTTATATTATACATGTTTTTGCATGGCATTTCAACAGAATTATTACTTTCTTTTTACATAGGGTGTAATATAAGTTCCATCATAATGATGTCTTTTCGCGGCGGTTGCCATCTGTTGAAGAAGCCCCATCCCACTTTGTTGAATTTCCTGTGGTTTCCAATTGTGTCTTAATTTATCCAGTAATCTATCTGCATCCATTCCTGTAATGGAACTTAGTAAAAATAGATTGAACATATAAGCATCCGTCGTCGATGGAATCAGTCCTTTTTTGCAAAACGGTTGTAATTGATAATTATATAAATCAATAGGATAATGTTCTACTTGCATATTATCTAAATCACAAAAACTAGCTCTGTTTCTTTTCGGGTCAATTAAAATATTCGCGGCACTAATATCGCCATAAACGATATCATGTTCATGAAATTCTTCTAATAATTTTTGGATTTGTTTTGTATAAAAAAGGACTTCATCCATATTTCTAAAATGAATTTGATAGAAAGTGCGGGCAGTAGGATAACATTTCATATCATAACCGACAAATTTTCCTTGACAACTAATCGTTCTTAAAACACGCACATCATTATGCAGTGTTTTTAACTGAGAAAGACGGATTACTTTTGCTTGTTTATTTTCATAAGCTTTTTCGTTTTCTTCTTTTTTTTCGCACCATCCAAATTTGGAACGAAAAATCTTCCTTGCAAAGCAACTTCCATCTCCATGATTTTTAAAGAATAAAACGCAACCTTCACTACCACTACTTCTAGATATTTCTCGAAGTTTCTTCAGTTCTTTTTCTGAGATTTTTACATTTTTTACCATCCGCATAAAATAACCCCCTGAATGCCGGATATTATACTACAAATATCCATAAAAGACAAGAAAAAGAATGCTACTTACAATTTTCGCATTCCTTTAGAAAAGAGGTTTCGACCAATTTGGTTAAATCTTTTTTGATTTGTTTTTTCGCTTGATTCGTCAAGTAACCATGTACATTTTCTTGTCCTTCTCCAAACGTATTTACATGTGCGACCATCTTGCCCTTATCAAAGGCATAAAAATCAGGAAAAGAAAAGATTTCTAAATCGTCGATATCTTTCTGTTTTTCTTCTAATTGTTGAATCAATTTTTGATATGTTTTTGTCTTTCTGCTTTGTATCTTTTTAGGATTGTAATAGTAAATCTTATCGACTTGTTTCTCCGTTAAAATTTCATCAAAAAGAGGCAGGATTTCTTGACAACTTTCACATTCAGGAAATCCAAAATAAATGATTCCTGTTCCAGTGTCAACAAATTCTAACGCTTCTTTGGCTGTTAAATACACAAAAGGATTGTCTTTTTGAACAGCATATTCAATGGCAAACTTCTCAGCATCCGTGATTTCTTCTACCTTTTTAATCGAACAACCCGTGAGAAGAATGCCAGGAAGAAGAAACAAAAGGATTCTATACTTCTTCATAAAGATTTACTGATTTGCTCCGTTAATTTGACTCATCACTTCGCTTGCAAAATCTTCTTCTTTCTTTTCAATACCTTCACCAACTTGATAACGATACATTTCCTTGATGGTTGCTCCGTTATTTTTGGCATAAGTTCCTACATTGACGCTAGAATCTTTAATAAATTCTTGTTCTTCTAGACAAATTTCTTTATAAAATTTATTTAAACGACCAGCCACCATTTTTTCAGCAATTTCTTGTGGTTTTCCCTCGTTCATGACTTGTTCTTTGATGACTGCGCTTTCATGTTCAACCATTTCACTTGGAACATTGTCACGATTGATACAAGTTGGGTTCATTGCTGCTGTATGCATTGCAATCTCACGAGCAACTTCTTCATTTCCTCCCTCTAAAACGATTAAAGCACCAATTTTTCCACCCATATGTGTATAGGCACCAAACGCTTCGTTATCGGCCTTTTCAACGCGAACAAAACGACGGAAAGACAACTTTTCACCAATCTTAGCAGTTAAGGCAACAAGTTTATCTTGTACAGTTTCATCACCATCTTGAAGGGCTAAAACTTCTTCATTAGTCGTCACTGGATTCTCTAAAATTTTTGTTGTTAAATAGTCAACAAAAGTTGTGAATTCTTGATTTTTGGCAACAAAGTCCGTTTCAGAATTGACTTCCACCATTACAGCAGTATTTCCTTCTACTTTTAATTCACATAATCCTTCAGCAGCAACACGAGATTCTTTCTTAGCAGCTTTACTGATTCCTTTTTCCCGTAACCAGTCAATCGCTTTTTCCATATTTCCTTCTGTTGCTTCTAAAGCTTTTTTACAATCGAGCATTCCTGCTCCTGTACGATCTCTTAAATCTTTAATATCACTTGCACTAAACATATTTATCACCTTTCTTTTTTTCTATTTCTATCTTACTATTTTAGAGGCTTTTCCGCAAGAAAAAAGAGGTATGCCCTCCTCCTTCCTAATTCTTCAAAGCTTCAATTAATTCAGATTTTTTCATTTTAGAGTAACCTTTTACTCCTTGTTCCTTTGCTTTTGCTTTAAGGTCTGTTAAAGAAAGAGCTTCTAAATCAGTTTCAACTGTTTCTTTGCTTTCTTCACTTTTTTCTTCTTTTGGTTCTTTTTTTACTTCTTCTTGAACTTCTTCACTTGCCTTTTTTGGCTCTTCTTTGGAAGCAGTTTCTTCTTTCACAGAGGCATTCTTAGCATCTTTTGTCTTGTCTTCTTCTGTAATATAGTCGATGATTTCATTTCCATTCACTTCAGCAATGGCATTGGTAAGGGCTCCAATCATTAGCTTAACAGCACGGACGGCATCATCATTTCCTGGAATGACATAATCCACCATATCCGGATCACAGTTGGTATCTACAATACCAAAAACTGGAATACCTAAAATTCTTGCTTCTTTAATGGCAATTTCTTCTTTACGAGGATCAACAATAATCAAAGCTTGAGGGGCTTTTTTCATATCGCGAATACCACGTAAGTTTTTATTTAATTTTTCATATTCTTTCCGAATACCAATGACTTCTTTTTTAGGAAGTAAATCAAAAGTTCCATCTTCTTCCATTTTTTCGATTTCTTCCATTCTGCGAATTCTTGATTTGATGGTCTTA
Source organism: uncultured Bacilli bacterium (assembly GCA_947625395.1). Lineage (GTDB taxonomy): Bacteria > Bacillota_I > Bacilli_A > RF39 > UBA660 > CANQVB01. Next base: position 224 of record CANQOD010000065.1, on the reverse strand, counting down.
AAGTTTGTTAATGTTCCACCTAACCAACGTTCATTCACAAAGTACATATTGGTACGAACAGCATTTTCTTCAGCTGCTTCTTGGGCTTGTTTCTTTGTTCCTACAAACAAGAATTTTCCACCAGCTTCAGCAATTTGCTTAATTGCTTCATAAGCTTCTTCCATTTTCTTTACTGTTTTTTGTAAATCGATAATATAAATATCATCTCTTGTTGTATAGATGTA
>CANQOD010000064.1 GCA_947625395.1 uncultured Bacilli bacterium | reverse complement strand
TAATTGTAGCAGATGTATGTATTATTGACATTTGATGTGTTTTGTGATATATTATCAGACATAAAAGTTGATGTTCGGCTAAGTCCCTTAAATGAGGACACGATAGCGTCATCAGCTTTTTTTATTTTATTAATATCATACAATATATTTTTTCCATCTTTCGTTTTTACAATATTTAATTGCCTCACATATTTTACTATTTTTTGTTTATAGTAAGCCTACAGGAATCAAAGAAAAAGAATTGGGCAAACTAAAAAAAGATAAATAGTTTCTGCGGAAAGAAAATTCATTTTAAATAGTGAGAATCCTTGACAAGAAATAAAGTTTCTTGTAATATTATAACTACGGATGCCATTATGGAGACATACTCAAGAGGCTGAAGAGGCGCCCCTGCTAAGGGTGTAGAGCGGGCAACTGCTGCGAGGGTTCAAATCCCTCTGTCTCCGCCATATTTGTAAGATAAATCTTGTTTTCTTAGATAGAAACAAGATTTTTTTATGAAAAACAGTCAAAAGAAAAGTGGGATTTCCCCCACCACATTCAATTTTTATTGTAATAATGAGCCACAATACTCACATTCATTTTTTTCTCCAACAATGATATTGTTTTTAGCACCACATTCCTTGCATTTGACAATTTTTGTTTCTTTTCTTTCTGTTATTCTTTCTTCCATTAGGTTATTAGCATCATTGTTTGTATATTTGATAATTAATTCGTCATCTTCCAAATAGCCTTTTATCATTCCTTTATTAATCATATCAGTGAGTGCATTTACAGCGGTATCATAATCTACATTCAATTTATTACATAAGGTATCTATTTTTACTTTTTTTCTTGCTCTTATATAGGCAAGATATTGATTATACCCTTTAATTTTATTTCTTCTTTGATACCAAAAAAAGCCACAAATTCCACCTGGAAGAATAAACATCAATAATGCGAGAAGCAAGTCTGAGCTGTCATGACTTTCTGTGAAAGCAATGACTCCAGCAAATCCTATAAATAAAAGAAGAATGGTACACACAAGTAATACATTGTTGATTGCTTTAAATTTTCCATCTTTGCTGACCCATCTTAAATAAAGTAATACACATCCAACAGGCCAAAAGCAAATAAATGCAATAATAATCACAATAATGGATTTATACCAAGGTTGTTGATAATCTAAATTATTCATTTGACGGACTCTCCTTTTTGAATAGGAACAATAAAACAATGACAAAAGCATAAATGCATAAGATACTAAAGTTGAAAATTAAAATACTTCTAACTGACTTAAATATTCCAACAAATAAGATATTGAATAACAAAGAGCAGATTGTATAAAGAAAGGTTATACTACTTAGTCCTGCGGTCATAAAGGTATTTTGTTTCTTAGAAGCCAAGGCAAAAGCACAACCATATAGAATCAATTCGGTAATTAAAACGAAGATAAATGCACTGATTTCAACACCTGTTTTCTTTATAGGATTGACTCCCAAAAATATTAAAAAACTAAATGCTAAGACAATTACTAAACCAATAATTGATATTATTTTTTTATTCTTGCTCATTTTTTCCTCCTAATTTTTCACCGCATTCAGGACAGAATTTTGCATTTTCATCAATTTCTTTTTTGCAATTTGGACATACCAATATTTGAAGGGCTCCACACTCAGGACAATACTTTTGTTTTTTATTTAATCGTGTGCCACATGCTTTACAAAAATTACCAATTTTTGCACCACAGGCAGAACAAAATTTTTGATTTTCTTCCACATCAGCGCCACATTTTTGACATTTAATCATTTCTTTTGCTTTCGTCCCAGTATTAGTATTCATCTTGGAAGCAACATTTCCCATTTGATTACCAAATTGTCCTCCAATACCAAAGCCCATTCCAAGACCAATGCCGGCATTCATCAAATTTGCGCCTGTCCCCTCATTTTTTGCTGCAGTTTCTAAAGTATCAAAAGATCTTGCTGTACCATAGTCATATCCAACAATATCCATTTCAGCACGTCTAGCTAAAGCTTCTTTCAATTTAATTACAGCACTATCATCTTCAGGAGACTCAATAGAGGTAACATAGAAATTCACTAAATCGATTCCAAATTTTTCAATTTCAGGTCTTAACTTTTTCTCTAGCTCTTCAGAAATTTCAGAGATATAAGCATTAATTTCTAAGATGGAAATGTCTTTTTTGACTAAATAGCCACTGATTACATTTTTGGCATTTGAAACAAGCAAACCTCTAAAATATTTTACCAACACATCATGGTCAAAACTTGGTAATGTTCCAACTAATTTTGTTAAAAACTTTTTACTATCAGAAACTTGGATTCCAAATTGTCCAAATGCTGTTACTGGAACAAAAACATGATATTTTGGATCTTGTAATTGTATCGCAGGGGCAGTTCCCCATTTAACATCTAAAGTAACAATTTTATTGATGTACCATATCTCAGCTGTAAAGGGAGATTTGCCTCCAAATGGCAGATTAATTAGTTTGCTCAAAAGTGGAATGTTGTCCGTTGATAACGTGTGTCTGCCCGCACCCAATACATCCAAAACTTTTCCTTCTTTAACAAAGACAACCTCTTGTGTTTCGTTTACTATCACTTGCGTCCAAGTGCCCAATTCTTCACTCGGATATTTCCAAGCCATCGTATTTGGCTTTCCATTATATTTAACAACTTCTACGATTGCCATTCAAATCAACTCCTTCTTATATTATAGCATAACTTGTTTTAAGAAAGTAAATTGTTTCCATGTTTTTTGAAAGAAATTCAATAAAAATTCATTGAGGAAGTGCAAGAATGCATTTCAGTTAAAAAAAAGACTATTTTCATCAAAGTAAGTCAAATTAAAACCACGGAGAAATTGCTTTAAATTGATGAATAAAAAAAGAAGTTTTTCATTTCATTCTTACTCATCTTCTTTTTTCTTGTTTAAAAATAGACTCTACCAAAATCATTTTTCTTTTGTAGTCTTGGCCTTGGCGGAACGAAATATAGATATTATCATTCCCACCACCTAAGGCAGTATTGAATGCGAAAACACCAGCAAGCGCACCATTATTATAGCAACCACTCCGAATCGACCATGGACCAATCACATTCACTATATTCGTATCATCACCGTACCATTTTCGTCTATTTTTTACGGGATTCCATTATTCTTTCTTTTGTAAATCTTCAGTCAAAGAAGCATTCAAACTCATTCCAAGCGTAAATATATAAGCTAAAATATAAACCCAAATCAATAAAATTAAAATATTGGAAATGCTTCCATAAAATAAATCATAATGTGTCAACTGTTCTACATAAATTGCATAAACTTTCGTAGCTATCAGCCAAGAAATTGTCGTAAAAGCAGCTCCTCCTGAAGTAGTATAACTTTTAATTGGAGCATCCGGAGCCATTGTATAAAGTAATTTAATATTAAAATAAATTAAGAACAAAGAAACTGGATATTCTAAGAACATATAAACTTTTCCAATAAAATTGGAAACATTTTCATTTCCAATACTAGCACGAATCATTTTAACAATGGCATCTCCAAAGGCAGGAACTAAAAGCAAGAAGAAAATCAAAAATACAAGAACAATCGTCATTAAAATGGCTTTAATCCGTCGCTTTAAAAAGTCATCATCTTGAATTTTATAAATCGTATTGGACGTAATAATCATTGAATGAGCTCCATTACTTGCCAATAGAAAAGCAGAAATATAGAAAACGACTGTATTAAAGTTTAAACTTTTAGAAGAAATCACCGGCATTAAAAGCGTCAAAGCAGAATGTGGCAATATTTCCTCTAAAGCTTCTGACAAAAAAGAAGTAGAAACTGAAAAAGAAGAAGCAAAGGCTCCAATTAAGGCAATGATAGGAATCAAAGAAATCACAAAAAAGAAAGCGAGTTGTCCTGGAAGCACTCGCATTTCAGGTCTTTTGATATTCTCTAATACTTTTCGTAAAAAGGTACGAGCACGCATATAATAACCCCTATTTAATTAATCCTTGTTTTTTAGACATCATTTCAAGCGTTGCTTCATTAATCGCATCATCTAATGATTTAATTGGGTCTAAAATCATACTATAGCCAATTCCAGCTCCAAACTCATAAGGCAATTCTTTCATTTCTTTTTCCAATTTTAAGGAATAAGTCTTCACTTGTTCTTCACTATACCCTACTAAGTAAATTAAAAATTCATTTCCATCTGTTCTAATAATTTCACTATTCTCAAGCTGTGTATTTACAAGAATTGAAGCAGCTTTGACAATTAATTCGTCCCCTTTTTCATGACCATAGTTATCATTGACATATTTAACATTGTTCAGATCCACCATCACAATTGCTTGTGGATAAACTTGTGAACTTTCCCATTCAGGAACTTTTTGATTCAAATAATTTCTGTTCTTTAAAGACGTTAATAAGTCCGTATATTTGTGACGGTCTTCTTTCTTGACCTTTTTCACTGTGTTCTTATGTTTCATATAAAGATAGAAGATAAGAAGTCCAACAACTGGAACTGCGACTAAAATTAAGACTATGATAAATAGTTGTTCAAAACTACTCTTTTCTAGAATTGAATAATTGATACTTGCTAAACCACTATTTCGATAATTGTAATAAGAATTGGTATTGATAATATAATTAAACAAATCATAGAAAGCTTGATTACCTTTCTTTTTTACCATAAATTTATAGTCATTCATCATCGTATCTACATATAAAAGCACGTAGTCTTTAAACTTATCATTTTGATAGCTAGTATAAATCTCTTTATCCACAACAATGACTTTGTCTTCTGCTTTTGTTACTAAATCATCTAGATTTTTAAACGTCGTAATAGATGCTCTAGCATTGTTTTCAAAATAATTATAAAGAGAATCTCCTTCTAGCATAGCAACATTCTCGCCTTTTAAGCTCTCAAAAGAATTGACAATATGTTCATCTTTTGCTTTTCCTAAGACAACATATTCTTCCACAAATGTAGAAAGCGTTGCTAGATACTGTTCATTCGAAAGATTATAGTAATCAAAATAGATATCTACTTCGCCTTTTTCCACTGCTTTTTCTAAAGCTTTTTTGTTTGGATACTCTTTGTATCGGAAAGAAATATCTGTCAAACGACTAATTCGGTTGATATACTCTCCAGCAATACCTACTAAGTTTCCCTTTTTGAAAACTTCATAAGGCATATGAGAAACATAACCATAAACATAGTTCTTAGAAATTAAATCTGCTTTTTCTTTTGCCGTTAATTCTTTTTGTTCTACATAATAGTTTAAATAAACTTGATTATATTCTTCAATATAGGAATCTTCTTTCCATTTCTGAAAGTATTTTTTGACAATGCGATTTAATTTTTCATTTTTATCACTCAACGTTAAAACAACTTTTTTAGAAAGTTCTGTAAAATAATAATTAATTGAATAGTCTGTTTTTCCAAGGGTATAATCTAAATACATAATATTCGGCAAAATAATCATAGAAACTTCGCCTTGATCGAGTCCTTGAAAGAGGGCTGTCACGTCGTCATAGGATTTGAACGCTAAATTCGTTCCACTTTTTAAATAATAACTGACTTCTGCGATATCCTCTTTAAAAACTCCCAAAGTCATATTTTTCATATCATCTACATGGTTGATTCTTTGGTACTCTTTACCAAGAGCAATATAACCATCTGTAAATAAAAGTAAATCTTTCGAAGTCAATTGGTCTTCATTATTTAAGATTTGAAAACGATAGCTATCTGTTGTCGTTTTATTTCCTTTTAAATAAGGAAGACGATTAAATTCTAATTGTACATTTTTTTCAAAATCATCTAAAAATTGATATAAAACTCCTTGCCCATTCATTCCATAAAGTGGATAATCATTGACAACTTCAAAATCGACAATGGTTTTATTATTTTCTTCAATCCATCTTTTTTCAGAAACAGTCAGGGCTGTTCGAGCATCTTGACTATTGTAATATCCGAAGACGCCTAAAAAGACAAAAAAGATAAGTAGACAAGCAATAATAATGATATTTTTCTTTTTCATAAGGAACTCCTATCTATCCTTCGTAAAGGAAAAGCTATCTTTTTGATGATGTTTATAACCAATAATTGGAAAAGCAGCATCGTCATTTGTCTTTTCTAAAAAGACTTGAATATCATAGTATTTTTTTTGTTCCTCATCCAGTTGTTCTAAAATTTTACCTGTTAATGCGCGTGCTTGCTCTTTTGGAGCATCATCATTCAAGGTAATAGTGACATTGATAAGACGTCCTTTTAATTCTGTTTTGGCTTCTCGAACAATTCCCTCTTCCTCTAAATTATGTTCAATGGTTTCATACTTCTGTGCAGGGATTTTTACATCTTCAATTCCTTCAAGGCGATTTCCATAAATTGCCTCTCCTTTTGTTGGAAAGAAAACATTGACAATTTGAGCAAGTAAAACAGTTAAAACAATAAAGATTACTAAAACAAGCATGACATATTTATTTCTTTTACAAAAGTTTTTTAAGTTTTTCATCTTTTCGTCACTCCTTAGTATTACTATTATACTAAATCACTCATAAAATTTCAACTAAAGAAAAGAACAACATTGCTTTTAGACTATTGTTCTTTAGAAGGTTTGATATTCCTTTTTAAATAAATCTTCGCGCCATCACTTGCTTCAAAAGCTTTTGGTTGGTCATCTAAATTTTGCTTTGTATAAGGGAAATCTAATATTTCAATAGTGATGTCCTCTAATTCTGCTTGTTTTGTTTCTCCCACCAAATGATGAACAGCATAATTTCTTAAGGTATAATCTTCACAAGGTAAGATAGCATAGGCAACTTGATTCACTAAACAAGAAGCTCGATTTTCATCATAAATATGATTCATATGATTTAAAATTTCGTCATGGCCATCCAATGCATAAAGTTGTGGCAATGTAATAAGCTCTCTTCTTGCTTT
>CANQOD010000063.1 GCA_947625395.1 uncultured Bacilli bacterium | reverse complement strand
AACAAGCTTTCAGGATACTCTACCGCATATAATTCGGGATTTACTGGCGATACCGTAGAGCATACCCATTTTACAGGTCGAAGTTGGCCCGCAGACAAGTATTATGATGTATATACAACCCAAGATCCATTCACGATGTGTAATGGCAGTCCATGTAAAGGTCATGCGATTAGTGAAATTATAGAATGGTATGGTGATTTTTTTAGAATGTCTCAGCCTACGGAAATTTGGTCAAATCGTGGAGGACATTTTTCGAATGGTTCTTATGCTGGAATTTATCGATATCAACCAGGTGTGGGATATGCTGTAGAAACGAATTCCTTCCGCCAAGTCTTAACTCCTAACCATTAAATTTCTTTTTTAGAATTCGTCATGTCAAATCATGACTTTTTCTTTTTCGAAAAATGGTGACGTGTTATAATAAACTTAGTAAGGAAGTGGACAAGATGAATTTAGATGATTTGAATGAACAACAAAGGAGTGCAGTTCTTTATAATGATGGGCCACTTCTTATTTTAGCTGGTGCAGGAAGTGGCAAAACGAAAGTTTTAACCACGAAAATTGCCTATTTAATCTTGGAAAAAAACATTTCGCCTTATTCTATTTTGGCAATTACGTTTACCAATAAAGCAGCTCGTGAAATGAAAGATAGAATTTCGAATTTAATTGGTGAGCAAGCGCGAAAAATGCAGATTTCAACCTTTCACTCTTTTGGACTTCGACTCTTAAGAGAAAATGCGAAAGTACTAGGATACACATCTACTTTTTCAATTATGGATAGTGACGATTCCTTAACCATCGTGAAAAAAATCTTAAAAGAGTTGAACTATGACCCTAAGATGTATAATCCACGTGCCATCAAAAATCAAATCAGCAGTTGCAAGAATGAACTCATTTCGCCAAACAATTATGAAAAATATGCGGTTTCTGAGTTTGAAAAAGTAGTTTTAGAAGTGTATAAACGTTATGAGAAAAAACTTTCGCAGAATAACGCAGTTGATTTTGATGATTTATTGTTGTTACCCATTCGCTTATTTCGTGAGAATCCGAATATCTTACAGGAATATCAAGAACGCTATCAGTACATCTTAATCGATGAGTATCAGGATACGAATGAAGCACAGTATGTTCTTTCTAAAATGATTAGTGCTCGCTATCGAACTATTTGTGCAGTAGGAGATAACGATCAAGCCATCTATAGTTTTCGAGGGGCAAACTATAAGAATATTTTGAACTTTGAAAAGGACTATCAAGATGCGAAAGTGATTAAACTAGAACAGAATTATCGCTCGACAAAAATGATTTTGGACGCTGCGAATTCTGTGATTCGTAACAATAAAGCCCGCAAAGAAAAGAATTTATTCAGTACAAAAGGGGAAGGAGAAAAAATAAAAGTTTACAGGGCATATGATGGCAACGATGAAAATCATTATGTTGCCTCTACAATCAAGAAGCTTCATGAAGAGGGAAAACGATATGAAGATATTGCCATTCTTTATCGAACAAATGCCCAATCTAGAACCATTGAAGAAGCACTTTTAAAAGAGGGAATTCCCCATCATGTTGTGGGTGGATTATCTTTCTATGCTAGACGAGAAATCAAAGACTTACTTGCCTACTTAAGACTCATTCACAATCAAAATGATAATGTGAGTTTAGAACGTATCATCAATGTGCCTAAAAGAGGCATCGGTCTTCGCACCATTGAAGAGTTAAATCAAGAAGCAGATTTAAAAAACACAAGTATTTTTGATGTGATTACAAGTGGAAAAGCACTTGCCTTTAAAACACTGATTTTGGACCTCATTCGCATTCAAGAAGAAGTGACTTTAACAGAATTGATTGACAAAGTCTTAGAAGCAACAGGAATGAAAAAAGAACTGGAAAGTGAAAAAAGCTTAGATGCAGAAGTACGTCTTGAAAACTTGGAAGAGTTTAAGTCCATCACGCGTGCTTTTGAAGAACGAGAAGGACTTGTGTCTTTAGAAGATTTTTTATATGAAGTGAGTTTAGTAACAGATAAAAATGAATATGATAATGGTGAGGGACAAGTGAGCTTAATGACAGTACATTCTGTGAAAGGACTGGAATATGATACTGTCTTTGTCGTAGGTATGGAGGAAGGATTGTTTCCTCACTTAAATGCTCTTCTTGATAATAGCGAATTAGAAGAAGAAAGACGTCTTTGTTATGTTGCTATTACTCGAGCGAAAGAAAACTTGTATCTTGTTTGTGCAAGGCGAAGAGTCTTATATGGAAAAGATCAAGCCAATCAACCATCACGGTTTTTAGGAGAAATAGATTCTAGTCTGATTGAAACAACTCATATGGAAGAAGACAAACAAGAGAAACAATTGAATCAGGAAGAAGTCTTTCGTAAAGAAGAAGTGGACTATCAAGTGGGTGACTTCGTTTATCATGAAAACTTTGGAGCAGGTCGTGTCATGGAAGTGTCAGACACTTTAGTAACAGTGGCTTTTAAACATCCGATTGGTATCCGTAAATTAATGAAAAATCATAAAAGTTTATCGAAAGTATAGGAGGGAAAAATGGAAATACAACTGAACGATCATTTTGTGCTTTTTGCATCCTGCGAGCTCAATCAAAATGGACCGGTAGGCATCTATTTAAAAAAGCATAAAGGCTATGTGTATCCGCAAGAAATGAAAGAAAGCGAAATGAAAATTTTAAAAAGCTTTCCTTGCCTTTATGGGTCTTTACAAGAAGGAAATACACTTCAAATGTACCAAAAACAGTTTGCTTATCATGCTGCGATTGGAAAAATCATTGGCGAAGGTCCTTATGGAGAAACAAATTGTTTTGAAATCAAAAATCAAGTTACAGCTGAAAACTGCTTTTTAGCGTTAATTGAATTAGAAAAAGATTTAAGAGCCAAACGAGAAGACTTTCAACCAAGTCTTCGAAAAACTTATCGAAAGGAAAAGATGTATTATGAATAAAACATTAGTTGTCATGGCTGCGGGGATGGGAAGCCGCTTTGGAGGTTTAAAACAGATTGAACCCATGGGACCCAATGGAGAATTTTTGATTGATTATTCCATTTATGATGCGATTGAAGCAGGTTTTAATAAAGTGGTCTTTATTATTAAGGAAGAAAACTATGCTGTTTTTAAAGAAACCATTGGGAGTCGAGTAGAAAACCGAATTGCTACTGAATACGTATTTCAAAAAATGGACTTGATTCCTAGTGGGTATTCGGTTCCAGAACGAACAAAGCCACTCGGGACTGCGCATGCTATCTACTGCGTGAAAGAGGTCGTTCATGAACCGTTTGTTGTTATTAATGCAGATGATTTCTATGGAAAAGAAGCTTATCAACAAGCTGCCAAATTCTTAGGAGAAAATAAAGATGACTCTACTTATGGAGTTGTCGGCTATCAAGTTTCTAAAACTTTGTCTAAAAATGGAGCGGCAAAACGAGGCATTTGTTTGCTTGAAAATGACTATTTAACGGATTTAATTGAAAGTAAGGTCAGTGAAAAAGCGGGTGTCATTACGGCAGAACCTTTAAGTGGCGCTACTCCTTTTACGGTAGAGCAAGAAACACTTGTTTCTATGAACATGCTTCTTTTCTATCCAACACTTTTTCCTTATTTAGAAGAAAAACTCAAAGAATTTTTAATGCTTCCAAAAGAAAAGCTTGCTCAAGAAGAGTTTTTAATTCCTGATGTTTTAAAAATGGCTATTCAAGAGGGAAAAAGAAAAGTGAAAGTTTTAAAAACGACTGCTTGTTGGTATGGAGTTACTTATCGTGAGGATAAAGAAGAAGTCGTTGAAGCAATTGCAAAAGAAATTGCTCAAGGACTCTATCCAACGCCACTTTGGCATAAAATATAAAAATTACTAACAAAATAAGAGAAAAAACGCTATTTTTGTTACACTATAATCAAGTCAAATGAATAATAATAGAGAAAGGAAAAAGAAATGAAAGAAGAAAATATACAAAAGAGAATGGATGAACTGATTACGATTTTAAACCAAGCCAATTATGATTATTATGTACTTGATTATTCAAAAATTACGGATCAAGAGTATGACAAATACTTAAGAGAGCTAGAAGAGTTAGAACTTTTACATCCTGCATTGGTTCGAGAAGATTCCCCAACAAAACGAGTAGGTGGAGAAGTGATTGATGCTTTTCAAAAAGTAGAACATACGATTCCAATGCTTTCATTAAAGGATGTTTTTAATGAAAGTGAAATTTTGGAATTTGATCGTTCTATTAAAAAAGCAGGTGTGCATCCTACCTATTATTGTGAACTGAAAATAGATGGTTTATCTGTTTCATTGCACTATGAAAAGGGAATTTTAACGAAAGCTGCTACACGTGGAAATGGTGTGATTGGGGAAGACATTACGCATAATGTGAAAACAATTAAGACTGTGCCATTACGACTTCCTGAAAAAATTGATATTGAAGTACGTGGAGAAATCTTTATGAGTAAAGAAACTTTAACGCGTATTAATCAAGAAAGAGCACGGCAGAATTTGCCTCTTTTACAAAATCCACGAAATGCAGCAGCAGGTTCGATTCGCCAACTCGATTCTAAGGTTGCAGCGAAGCGAGGTTTGGATACGTTCATTTACCATTTGCCTAATCCAGAAGATTATGGACTTCGTTCGCATCATGAAGCCATTGAATTTATGAAGCAATTGGGATTTAAAACGAATCCAAATAACCGTTTAGTTGGAAGCATTGAAGAAGTCATGGACTATATTCAAGAAAAGACAGAGCTTCGTCCAACCCTTCCTTATGAAATCGATGGTATTGTAATTAAAGTGGATCAAATTGCTGCCCAGCAGGAACTTGGTTTTACAGCTCGTACACCTAAATGGGCCATTGCTTATAAATTTCCAGCTGAAGAAGTCTTAACAAAATTAAAGGATATTATTTTTACTGTTGGTAGAACAGGACAAGTAACACCAAATGCTGTGTTGGAGCCAGTTATCGTGATGGGTTCCACGATTTCAAGGGCTACGCTTCATAATGAGGATTATGTCTTAGAGAAAGATTTGATGATTAATGACATTGTTTCCATCCGGAAAGCAGGAGATGTGATTCCTGAAGTGGTGGAAGTCAAAAAAGAACGGCGAACTGGAAAGGAAATTCCTTTTCAAATGATTCATGAATGTCCTTTCTGTGGTACGCAATTAGAAAAGAAAAAAGGGCAAGTGGATTACTTTTGTTTGAATGACAAATGTCCTGCACGTAAAGTGGAAGGTTTTATCCATTTTATTTCTCGTCCAGCGATGAATATTGACGGCTTTGGAGCAAGAATTATGGAGGATTTTTATAATTTTGGGTTCATCAGTAGTATTCCTGATATTTATCACTTGGAAAGACATCGGGAAGATTTAATTCGATTAGAGGGATATGGCGAAAAATCGGTGGATAATTTACTTGAAGCGATTGAAAAAAGCAAAGAAAATTCTGTGGAACGATTGATTTTTGGCCTTGGTATTACTCATGTTGGTAGTAAGACTGCGAAAGTTTTGGCAAGCCATTTTGGAACACTGGATGCTTTAATGCAGGCAAGTATAGAAGAATTAACCAATATTCCAGATGTAGGAGAAATTATTGCTGAAAGTCTAGTATCTTACTTTCAAAAAGAAGAGAATCAAAAACTGATTCAGGAATTAAAGGATTTAGGACTCAACATGCAATATTTGGGTATACAAATGATTGCGGATGAAAACTTTCAAGGAAAAAGCTTTGTTTTGACTGGTACGCTTTCAACAATGGGACGTGATGAGGCGAAGAAAATCATTGAAAGTCGTGGTGGAAAAACAGTTGAGTCTGTTTCGAAAAAGACTTCTTGTGTGATTGTGGGAGAAAATCCTGGTAGTAAATATGAGAAAGCGAAAAACTTACAGATTCCTATTTGGAGTGAAAAAGATTTTCTTTCCAAAATAGAAAATTGATGATATAATAAGCACAAAAAAGGAGTTGATCTAATTGTGAAAAGAGAAATCTCTAAAGAATTAGAAGCAAAATTAAAAAAGAATATGACGAGACTTGTCATTGTTGTTGCGATTGTGGTCGCTCTTGTTTCTGTGGATGTTTTACTTGTTTCGAAACTTCATGTGGGTCCATTTTTAGCGATTCGGACGAAAGTCTATGATGATGGTGGAACAAAAGAGTATTATGGACTTGGTTATAAAGTCATTAAGTATCATCAAGAAAAGGGAAGAAGAGATATCCAAGTTGGTTTTTGGAACTTATCGTATTCTGGAAGCCCTACTGCGATTTCTACGCTTGATTTAGCACTTGAACTTCGTAATTATCCAAAGAAAAATTATGAAAAGTTCTACAATCAATTTTTAAAAGTGACAGGAGCAATTCAGAAAATAGATAAGAAAAAGAAAGAAATCACGTTACGGTATAGTGATGAAGATGGAGCCTATCATTTGGATGTTGTTTGTCAAATGATTGATGAAGATCTTGATTTTGACGAGTATCAAAAAAGCGAAGTTGTGTCTATATTAGGTACGTTTACTCACTTTGATAACCAGGAAAAAATCATGAACGTCACTTTAGAAAACGGATTTATTTCCTCATCTGAATAAAGATGAAAAAATGTAATGAGTACAATGATTCATTGCATTTTTTTGGTGCTTTTTTTTCGCTTGAATTTGTGATACGATAAAATATAAAGAAGAATAGAAGATTAGGTGTGATGCAGGAATGAGGAAAAAACAAGGTTTTACAATGGTAGAGATTTTGGCTGTCGTTGTCATTTTAGGATTGTTAGGGATGATTGGAACAATTACGGTGACAAATATCATCCGTCGTGCCCATCTAGCGTATTATCAAAGTCAAGAGAATATGATTCTACTGGCTGGAAAAGAATATTATTCAGATTATCGAAGCAAGCTTCCGAAAGAAATTGGCCCAGTGGAAACAGTGACACTT
>CANQOD010000062.1 GCA_947625395.1 uncultured Bacilli bacterium | reverse complement strand
TCATTCATGACACCCTCATTCTGATGTCATTATATCTTCTAAAACTACCCCCCCCCGATTTATTCTATTTCAGCATACCGTTTTCAAAAAAAACGCATAAAAAAAGGATTTGCATCCTCTTATATTTATCTTAATTCACAGGAATATCCTGAAGACTGCATAACGCTTTTTATATCATCAATATTTTGATCCAATTGAAATTCAGGAACATGTCCTTCGAACTCAGCAATATTTTCATGAATAACTGTTTGATCCAGCTTTTCATAATCGATTGACTCAGTTGTCATTTGCTCTTTTTCTTCTTGAGTACATTCTGCTGTAAATCCGATAATATCCTGCGTCACTTCTTTTAAATGTTCACAAGATGCTTGTTGATTTCCTAATAGAAAAGCTTCTTCTCCAACTGGATCTCCATTCATCGCAGTTAACGTTTCAGTGATAGTACTCTTTAATTTCTTATCAACAAAGGTAAAGCGAATTGTAGCAGTTGTTTCATGCACACCAGTTGCTTTACTCAACGTACATTGTAAAGTACCACTTGTTTTCTCTTCCTGTGGAACAACAGGAGCAGCTTCCTGATGATTATTTTGAAACTGATGAATTGCTTCACTAATTTCTGGCAAAAAGAAGATGATAGCAAATAAAACAACAAACAAAACACCTGTCATAATATATTTAAAATTACTTTCTTTTTTCTTTTCTGTAGTAGGAGCTACAGAATTTTGTGGTGCTTGTACTGGTGTTGGCGTTGGAGTGGAAAGCACATTTGTTGATGTCTGTTGCTTGACAGGTTGTACTGCCTCCGCTTTTACTTGTGCTCCATTTTGCTGTGGCGTTACAGGTACCTGTTGTGGCACTTCCTTGTTCTCGTTTTTCTTTTCTTCATTCATCGCTATCACCCTTTTCTATTCTTTTTTATTATAGCAGAATTTTTTGTTCTTTACAATCTCCCTCGTAAACAATCAATCTGTTTTTGAAAATCTTCTTGACTTGTAATATAATTGCCACTAACCAAAATATCAGCATCCTTTAATTTTTTAGCATTGTCCTGATTAATCCCACCATCAACACTAATTTCAATCATCGCTTTATATTTTTTCAGCAATTTTTTCAATTCCTTGACCTTTTTAATCGCTTCTTCTTGAAAAGCTTGTCCACCCATTCCAGGCTCTACAGACATCACAAGAATTAAGTCAATATAAGGAAGATAAGGAACAACTTCCTCAATAGGCGTTTCTAACTTTAAAGACAGTCCAGCTTTGATTCCATAAGTATGAATTTGTTCTAAAGAAGATAAAACATCTTCTGTTTCAATATGAACTGTAATAAATTCCGTGTTTAAAGTTGCAAACTTAGCAATCCATTTCTTTGGTTTTTCCACCATCAAATGAACATCCAAACGCTTACTTGTATATTCATAAATATGTTTCATTTGCCGAAATGGAAGAGTCTTATTTTTCACAAATTTTCCATCCATAAAATCCACGTGAATATAATCAACATCAGTATCATTCAATCGAATTAAATCAGCAGCAATATTATAACTACTTAAAAAAGACGCAGATATTTTCATCTCTTCTTCACCTCTTCTAATAATTGTAAATAAGACTGGTATCTACTTTTTAAAATTTCACCACTTTCCACCTTTTGTTTAACGATGCATTCTTTCTCTTTCGTATGAGTACAATCTTGAAAAGGACAAGAAACAGAAGAAAACTCTCGAAAAGCATTTTTAATTTCTTCCACAGTTCCTGTTAATTCAAGAGATGAAAAACCAGGTGTATCTAGGAGTTTTCCACCTAAAAAGTTAAAAAGTTCCACATTCCTAGTTGTATGCTTTCCTCGTCCTAAAGCTTTAGAAACTTCACCCGTCTTTAGTTGTAAAGAAGCATCTAGTCGATTTAAAAGCGTACTTTTTCCAGCACCGGTTTGTCCTGTAAAAACACATGTTTTATTGTTTACAATTTTTCGAATCACATCGATTTCCTGATTCGTCACAACTGAATAACCTAACTTCCGATAATAATCAAAAAATTGCATAATTGGCTTCTTTTCTTCCTCCGCAATCAAGTCCAATTTGGTAATACAAATCACAGGTTCCACTTGATGAAGAGCCATCAGAACCAATAATTTATCTAATAGCATTGGGTTGACAGCAGGAATCTGAACACTCGTAACCAAAAAAGCAAGGTCAATATTGGCAACAAAAGGTCGGTCAAAGGCATTCTTTCTCGGTAAAATTTCATCAATGACCTTTTTATTTTCATCAAAAACAACATAGTCCCCCACACGTGGAAGAATATGTTGTTTTCTAAATTTTCCTCTCAATACACAAGGATAGCTTTTTGTTTCATTTTTAACTGTATATAATGTACTCTCAATTTTACAGATTTGTCCTTGCATAAATCCCCCTATGGTTTTTTAGATGTTGAACTTTGTGTTGTACTACTATTGTCTTGTTCTTTTGTTGTATCGTCTTCTTTTTCATCTTGTTTTGGAGTCACTTTCTTGGCAACTGTAATATTTAAAGTTCGCCCTGTCACAACTTGTGTTCCCTCTGCCGTTCCTTGATTGATGACTTGGCCATCCGAATAGTTACTAGAAGAAACTTCCTGTTCCGTAACATTTAACGTAATTCCATACTTTTCTGCCCAAGCTTTTACCCCATTTTCTCCTTCTAAGAACCAATTGGTCATATCTGGATACAAGACAAGATTGGGAACATAGAATGTAACCGTATCTCCCTCAGAAAGCTTTTCTCCTTTTAAAGGTTCTTGCTTTAACACTTCATTTGCATTGTATTTTCTATCAAAGTTTTCTTCTTCCTCTTTGGTAATAATTACCACTAATTTATAATCCGTTTCCAACATTTTCTTAATAGCTTGAACATCTTGATTTCCAACAAAGTCTTCCATCACATATTTTTCTTTTCCTGTTGATTCATATAAAGTGATTTTCGTTCCTTTTTTAATCGTTCTACCAATTGCTGGCTCCGTACGAATGACGCAACCTTCTTTGACAGTGGCACTCGCTTGTTTTTTCGTTTTGAGAGCAACCTCAAAGCCTTTTTCTTTGAGTTTCTTTTCTGCCTTAGCGACTGTCAAGCCTTTGACATCTGGAATTTTGACATCCGGCTCTTTCGTAACAGCTGGCACAATGAAGAAAATGGCAAAGAGTGCTAAAATAATCACCCCAAAAATACCAGACAAAATCCAAATCCATTTATTTGTCTTCTTAATTTCCTCATCTTCAATAGGTTTGGCAATATCCTCATCCATTTCATCTGACAAGTTTTTCACAATCTTTGTGGTTTCATCCACTTCATGTTCAGGATATTGATATTGATAAACAGGCTCATTCATTCGTTCATCATTTAAAGCCGTCAACAAATCTTGATGCATTTCTTTGGCATCGTGATAGCGATTTTTAGGATTCTTCGCAGTAGCTTTTAAAATGATATTTTCAATACTTTGTGGAATTTCTTCATTTTCTTCCCGTAAAGATGGAAGTGGATCCCGCATTTGTTTCAAAGCAATTTCAACAGCACTTTCTCCACGGAATGGTAAAGACCCAGAGAGCAACTCGTAGAAAATAATTCCCATTGAATAAATATCGCTTCTAATCGTGCTTCCTTTTCCAGCCGCTTGTTCTGGAGGTAAATAATGCACAGAGCCCATCACCGAATTCGTCTGAGTCAATTGTGTTGAATTCAGTGCCATCGCAATTCCAAAGTCCGTAATTTTAATTTGACCATCGTCTTGAATCATAATGTTTTGTGGTTTTAAATCACGATGAATAATATAGCTATCATGGGCATGAGCCATACCATCTGTCAATTGCAACATAATGTCAATGGCTTCACTGAGCGTTAAACTTCCCCGTTTCTTCAAGAGTTGCTTTAACGTTTTTCCCTCCACATATTCCATCACAATATAGTAGAGTCCATCGTCTTCTCCAACATCGTACATTTCTACAATATTAGGATGGGACAAACTAGATGCAGAAAGCGCTTCCCGCTGAAAACGTCTTACAAATTTTTCATCATTTGATAAATCCCCACGCAATACTTTAATGGCGACATTTCGATCTAATATCGTATCATAACCAAGATAAACATTTGCCATACCACCTTCGCCAATGCTTTTGATGATTTCATAGCGTTCGTTTATTTTTTGCCCCTTTACTATCATTCTTCTTCACCATCCTCTAACGTTAAATACGCGACAGAGATATTATCGGTTCCTCCACGATTATTCGCTTTTCGAATCAACCGAATCACTTTATCTTCAATATCTCCTTCCCCTAACAAAACTTTTTCAATTTGTTCTTCTTCTAACATATTGGTAAGGCCATCACTGGAAAGTAAAATCTCATCAATTTCCATATCACAATCAAAGATATCAATATCAATTGGATCATTTGCGCCAAGGGCTTTCATGAGAACATTCTTCTTAGGATGATCTTTGGCTTCTTCTTTGGTCAGTTCACCAGCGGATACCAATAAATTGACTAACGTATGATCATAAGTCACTTTGTGGAGATGCCCCTCTTTTAAGACAAACCCACTTGAATCTCCGATATTTCCAAATAGAATATAGTCTTTCGTGACAATCGCAGTGACTAAAGTCGTTCCCATGCCTTTGCTTTCTGGATGCGTTTTTTCGTGGCTAAAAATAAGACTATTAATTTCTGTCACTGTATCACGTAACCATGAGGCAGCTTCAATTTTATTCATATGGATAAATGTTTCATTAAAGTGTTTTCCTAAATAATTAATGGCAATGCTGGATGCAACTTCACCAGCAGAATGGCCCCCCATTCCATCTGCGATAGCCATGAGATAATCTCCATTTGAATTATGTAAAATAATGACACTGTCTTCATTATGATCACGTACTTTTCCAGCATCTGTTAAATAAAATGATTTCATATTTCCTCCTTCTCACTGCGAAGTTGTCCACAAGCAGCAGAAATGGTTCCTCCAAACTCCCGACGTATTGTTACACAGATTCCATTTTTTTTAAGTATATCATAAAACTTAGCAATTGTTAAAGGTTTACTTCGTTTGTATTGTAAATGTGTTGTTTCATTATAAGGAATTAAATTAACATAAGCATTCATTCCTTTTAATAGTTGCACTAATTCTTTTGCTTCTTTCTCATGATCATTCACATCATCTAATAAAATATATTCAAAAGTAAGCCGACGATTTGTCTTTTTTACATATTCTTTTAAAGCAGTCATTAATTCCTCTAATGAATACACTTTCGCAATCGGCATGATTTCTTGTCGCAAGGCATCATTAGGAGCATGTAAACTAATAGCTAAATTCACTTGATAAGGAAAGTCCATAAAAGCAGCAATTTTAGGAACAATACCACAAGTTGAAACTGTAATATGTCGAGCACCAATATGAAGTCCTTTCTCATGATTGATGATAGCAATCAATTTCGTTATATTTTCATAATTATCAAATGGTTCACCAATGCCCATAATCACAACGTGACTGATTCGTTTTCCACAAGCTTTTTCAATTTCTAATATCTGTAAAACCATTTCATGAGCTTCTAAGTTTCTTACTTTTTTTCGTCTGCCACTTTCACAAAATTTACAACCCATATTGCAACCTACTTGACTGGAAATGCAAAGAGAAAGTCCATAATCATGTTCCATTAAAACAGCCTCAATATGTTCTTTATCTGCCAGTCGAAAAAGATATTTAGAAACTTCTTTGCCTTTTTGGCATTCTAAAATGGTAGGTTTAGCAAAGGAAAAATCTTCCTGTAGCTTTTTGCGAAGTGTCAAAGATAAATTGCTAGCTTCTTCAATAGTTTCAATTTTCTTGTCATATAGCCAAGTATAAATTTCTTTTCCATAGAACTTTGGAAAATTTTGTGCTTTTAAATAAGTTTCAAGTTCTTCCATCGTTTGTCCATAAATATTGTTCATGCTTTGTCACCACAACTTTATTATACTTAAAAACGATACAAACTGCATCGTTTTCTTTTATTTTTTTAAATAGAACGCGTTTTTTCCTCTTGTATTCCCTGTTTTTTCTCCATTACTTGTCCAGTAACAGCATTGATTTTCCAAGAATTTTTCTTTCCTTCTTCAAAAATTCTTAAAAAAAGACGGGTACTATAGGCTGCCTGTAACGGAGCTTCTGTTTGATAGCATTTTTTCTCCTTGTTTGTTTGCACAATAAAACCATAGTGTTCATTTTGAAATTTTACACCGCTCGCGACAGGATAGTTGGTCTCTTTTCCCTCAAAGGTACAAACACAAGGATGATTTCCAACAATAAATGTCACAGGATTTTTTATTTTTAACGACTGAATCATATCATTCTCCTATTCTTTATCAATAAATTCCATATAGTATTCGTCATAAGTCATGCCATGTTCTTTGATATCATTCGCAATTTCTTCCCCAACATAACGATAGTGCCAAGCTTCATACTGATAACCTGTAATTGCTTCTTTTCCTTTTGGATAGCGTAAAATAAATCCATAACGAGCAGCATTTTCCATCATCCATTGAAAACTTTTCGTTTCTTCAAAATGATTAAAATCCATTACACGATTATCTACATCGACACAAAGGCCTGTTTGATGTTCTGAAAAGCCAGGGCGTGCTGAATATGTATCTGCTTCTTCTTGTCCATCTTGGTCAACATAACGCTGATAGAGATGGACTTGATATTGATAGCTTCGATAGGCAGAAATCGCTCGAATGGAATAACCGTCTGCTTTCGCTTGATCGACCATTTTTTGAAAAGCTTGGGCAGCCTCTTTGACTAAATAAATACCTCCTTTAGAATATGTTCCATCCAGTTCTACTAAATTTTTTGGAACATAATCTTCTCCAAGATAATAGTATTTATTCACAAGTAACTGGTTTGTATTTTGATAAGGACTTTCCACAGTATGCGTATAATAAGGTTGGTCAAGTCCAATGTTGACTCGTAAAATGACGTCTTTGAAAGATAAATCTGGCATTTGTTTTTGATAAGCTTGATACCGCTCTTGATTTTCCTTTTTATAAAAGGAAGCTTTTTCTTCTTTCTCATGAGGATTAGAAGAAGTTTGTTGTTTTCCACAAGCAGTTAAAACAACGAACAAACATAGAATCAACAGAAAAACGTTTTTTTTCATCATCCACCTCATATGTATCATTATATGTGATTGCTGGATAAAATTGCAAATGATTGACTTGATTTTAAACCTAAGTAAAAAGAAAAGAGTCTACTTTATTTT
>CANQOD010000061.1 GCA_947625395.1 uncultured Bacilli bacterium | reverse complement strand
TGAAAAGAAGTTTTAGAAAAATCTCGAATCATCGTTGCATAAGGCCATAGATGAGATTCTGGATAGATGAGAATCGGATTTCCTTTCTCCGTCAAGGTGGCCACCGCTTCTTTAAACCGAATCATATCGTGGATTTCAACAGGAATCGGCAATGCGCCTCCGAGGGCTAATAACTTTCCTAAAAAAGGAATCCCAAGATTCGCTGGACTACAAATGATTTTAGGACGACGGGGAAAACAAATGAGAAAGGGATTGAATACATCTCCTAGCATTTGCGTATGATTACAGTAGAGAAAGTAGCCTTTTTCTTTGCGTAAGATTTTTTTGTTTTTGATGGTGAGATGTAAACAGCATTTGGCATAGAAAAAAGCAAAGCACAAAACAGGAAAATAAAGAAGAAAAGAAGCGAGTTGAAAAAGGGGATTGGAATGTAGCCATTGGTAGTGTTCTTTTAGCTGATATGTTTGGTTCTTTGTTTCTAGGACATCCTCTTGAAATGAATCATAATAATACACTTTTTTCATGTTATCCCTTTCTTTCCACAGTCAAAAAAACTTTAACCTTAGTATAACAAAAAAAAGAAGTTTCTTTCATTGTTTTTCATGAACTTTTCTCATTTTGTCATAGAATAAAGAGTGAATAGAATGTATAATATAGTGTTGTCTTCTAGGCAAAAACGTATTAAAATAAGAAGAGAAAATCAAAGAGAAATCAGGTGAGGAAACATGATTGAAGTGAAAAAAATCAGCAAGATTTATAAAACTGAGGGCTTTGAGCAAAAAGCTTTAGACCAAGTCAGTGTCAACTTTAGAAAACATGAATTTGCTTCCATCTTAGGTCCTTCCGGTTCCGGAAAAACCACTTTTTTAAATATTATCGGTGGCTTAGATGCTTACACTTCAGGTGACCTCATTGTCAATGAAGTGAGTACCAAAAAATTTAAAGATAGAGATTGGGATTCTTATCGGAATCATCGTGTAGGTTTTATTTTTCAAAGTTATAATTTAATTACACACCAAACTGTTTTAAAAAATGTTGAACTTGCTTTAACGTTGACAGGGATTTCTAAAAACGAACGAAAAAAACGAGCTATCAAAGCCCTCCAAGACGTAGGACTTGCCCATCATATTTATAAGAAACCAAATCAGTTATCCGGTGGACAAATGCAACGTGTTGCCATTGCAAGAGCGCTGATTAATGACCCGGAAATTATTTTAGCGGATGAACCCACAGGAGCTCTTGATTCAGAAACTTCCGTTCAAATTATGGATTTGCTTAAGAAAATTTCTAAGAATAAGTTGGTCATTATGGTCACGCACAATCCGGAATTAGCAAAAGCGTATTCCAGTCGAATTATCAATATTAAAGATGGCAAAATTGTTTCTGATTCCAATCCATACGATGGCAAGATAAACACAAAAGAATCGCTTGAAAAAACGAAAAACAAATCGCGTCGCACCAACATGTCCTTTCTAACAGCATTATCGTTATCCTTTAATAACTTAATGACCAAAAAGGCAAGAACCATTTTAGTGGCTGTCGCTGGTTCGATTGGAATTATTGGCATTGCTTTGATTTTAGCTGTTTCTACTGGATTTCAGAACTATGTAGATTCCATTCAAGAGGATACATTGACTTCTTATCCTTTGACCATTCAACAAGAGTCGATGGACATCGCAAGTACTTTGTTGTCGATGAGAAGTGGGGGAAGTGCTTCCAATCATTCTGATGAAGTCAAAGAACAACAATATATTACCTCCATGCTTTCCAGTGTCAGTACCAATGATTTAAAAAGTTTTAAACAGTATTTAGAAAAGAACCAACATCAAATTGAAGCAGATGTTTCTAATATTCAATATTCTTATAGCGTCGACCCTAATATTTATACAATTGATGCGACTAACAAGCTTGCTCGTATTAATCCAAGTCACTTATTTAGTTCAATGCTAGGGAACAATGCGATTACCAGTTCTTACTCTTCAATGGCTTCCATTTTCTCACAAATGGTTGATAATCGAGAAGAAATTCAAAAAGAATATGATGTGTTGGCGGGTCGATGGCCACAAAAGTACAATGAAATGATTATCGTCCTATCAGAGCCCAACACGATTTCGGATTTATTAGTTTATTCTCTTGGACTTCGTGATACGGAAGAATTGACCAAAATGATTACCAGTATCATGAGTGGAGAATCCGTGGATGTGCATCATGAACCAATGACGCTGACTTATGAGGACTTGATGCAGGTGGATTTAAGGTTAATCTTGCCAACGGACACGTATCAATATAATTCAAAATATGATGTTTATGAAGATATGACAGGGGATGAAGCCTATATGCAAGCCCTCTATGACCAAGCAACACCATTAAAAATTGTGGGAGTTGTCAGTCCAAAAGAGGGTGTCACTTCGATGGCTTTGAATCCAGGGGTTGCTTATACTTCTGATTTAGTCAATCATATTATCACGTATTCGAAAAAGACAGAAGTCGTGAATCGCCAACTGGAAAACAGTGAAATAGATGTATTCTCAGGAAAACGTTTTGACCAAAAAAGCAATGATTTTGATTTTGAGTTTTCAGATTTAGTCAAAGTCGACAATGAAAAATTAAAAAACGCTTTTAATATTCAGATTGACCAGGATACTTTGACGCAACAAACCCAAGAATATATGGCCCAAATCAATGCCGCTATTACGACTGATACGACTCCAGCCAAAACACGTTTTGATGCAACTTTAGAGACTTTGGCCACTGGTGTCTTTGACAGTTTTCCACAGACTTTCCACTATCAAGAAATTGACGCTTTGATTCAAGCCTATCTTGAAAGTGCCACTGTCATGGAAGCACTTTCTAGCTTAGAAGCAGATTATGTGATACCGAAAGAAACATTTCAAACGACTTATCGAGGCTTGTTACAAGTTTTAGTGAAGAACTTTTATGTAGAAGCCTATCGACTTTATATGAGTCAATTGCCTGACCAAGACTTTGAATTTGATGAGGCAACCACACCGATTACCATCATCAAAGAACTCACCTCTTTACTGCTTTCTCCTGATGATTCTCCTTATTTAACTAGTGCCTTGGTTGCAGGAACAAGCGAAACCATGGCCAAAGTCATGACAGAAGCAGTGATGAAAAAAACGATTTTGACCAAGGTGGGTGAAATGACTTCCAACTTAACAAGTCGCTTTGCGAATGCCTTTCATATTGACCAAGACCAAATTGTTTCTGCGTTTACCTTGAACTTTACGGAAGATGAATTGGCACGTGTCGTCAATGCGATGATGAATCCACAAGAAACAACACAAAAATCCAATTTAATTTCTTTAGGGTATCAAGACCAAGAAGAACCGACTTATATCTCATTCTATTTTAATAGTTTTGAGGGAAAAGACCATTTCTTATCGTTCTTAAATCACTACAATGAACTCGTGGAGGAAGAACAAGAAATTAAATTCTCTGACACTACTGGCATTTTAATGTCTTCGGTGAAGACCATTGTGAATGCTGTCAGTTACGTTTTAATTGCTTTTGTTTCTATTTCTCTTGTAGTATCTAGTATCATGATTGGAGTGATTACTTATATCTCTGTTTATGAACGAACCAAAGAAATTGGTATTTTACGAGCAATGGGTGCTTCGAAAGGAAACATTTCCTCTATCTTTAATGCAGAAACCTTTATTATTGGCTTCCTTTCCGGATTGTTTGGAATTGGTATTTCTTATGCGTTGATTCCAATCATTAATTATGTTCTACATCAATTTACAGGCAATATTCCGCTTTCTGCTTCTCTAGCACCAAATCATGCGCTGATTTTAGTCATTTTATCGATATTCTTGACATTGATTGGTGGCTTAATCCCAGCTCGAGCAGCTTCTAAGAAAGACCCTGTCGAAGCATTAAGAAGCGAATAAGCTCTTTCAGAAAGCAAAAAAAATAGATTTTAAAAAGCAGTTTCAAGAGAAAGTGACTGCTTTTTTTTCAGAACTTTTTGCTTCTAATCATTCCTTTTTTATCAACTTCTATCCTATCCATAAGAAACATTTTTTGAACAACTTCTAGAAAGCGCTTTCACCGTTTTAAAAGTATTCTAAAAAGAGCCCTAGCTGTTTTTAAAAGTATTTTAGAAAAAGCTTTCGTTGTTCTTTGAAAGCACCCTAGAAAGCATTCTAGAAAGAGCGCCAGTCGTTCTTTGAAAGCACTTTAGAAAACACTCAAACTGCTCTTTGGAACTAATCTTCTTAAAATACCATTTTTCTTTTGCCAATATTTTGGTATGATTATAGAAGAGTGAGATAAAAATTGTGACTCATTTTGAAAGAGAGATTTCGAATCAGAAAATCGAGAGGGAAACTATGAAAGAATCCAAATTATATCGTTTTTTAAGACCTGTTTTAACAGGATTTACAAAGATTGTATTTCGTCCTAACTATGTTGGATTAGAAAATCTACCAACGCAACAGGGCTTTCTCCTTGCTGGAACGCATACAAACAATTTAGATTGTTTACTGTTGATAAGCGCTACAACAAGAAGTGTTCATTTTCTTGCAAAAGATGAGCTGTTTCATGGCCTAAAAGGACTCCTTTTTAATCATTTAGGCTTGATTCCAGTCAATCGTCGAAGCAAAGACCATGGCGCAGTGGTGCAGGCAGAAAGATATTTAAAGCAAGATGCGGTGATTGGTATTTTTCCTGAGGGAACGACTGAAAAAGGTCGAGGATTGCTTCCTTTTAAAATGGGCGCTGTTAAAATGGCAAGTGATACCAAGCGTGTTCTTGTTCCGTTTGCCATTGTAGGAGCCTATCGACCTTTTCACAAAGGCTTAACCATTCTCTTTGGGAAACCGTACCAAGTAGAAAGTGACGACTTAAAAGAAGAAAATGAAAAACTAAGAAAACACGTGCAAACGTTAATGCAGAAAGGAGAAAGAGATGGGGAAAATAAGTGATTTTTTCTATAGATTGTGGAAGAAAAAAAGTCCGGATAAGCCATGGTTAGAGTACTATTCACGAGAAGAGCGTTCTATTCGTTTTACGGAACAGTCCATTTATGATTATCTCGTTGACCAAGTGGGAAATGACCTCGATTATATTGCCCTCAATTATTTTGAGAATCGCATTAGTTACAATGATTTTTTTAAAGCAGTCAACACTTGTGCTAGAGCTTTAAGAGAGTTTGGGGTGAAAGAAAAAGATATTGTGACGATTTGTCTACCGAATATGCCGGAGGCCATCTATATCTTTTATGCGTGTAATAAAATTGGGGCTGTTGCGGACATTATTCATCCGCTTTCAAGTCCTGAACAGCTAAAATTTTATCTCCATGAATCGAAGTCCCGTTATTTGTTTTTAGTGGATTTTAATTATGAAAAGATGAAAGATATTATTCCTGAAACCCTTGTGTATAAAACGATTTTAATCTCTCCCAATGAAAGCATGCCCCTGGGACTGCATATTGGCTATACCCTTACACGTGGATTGCGGGTGAAAAAGCCGCATTGGGATGATACTTCTTACATGAGTTTTAAAAAGTTTATGCATTATGGAACTTCGAATTTACGAGAATATCATGCAAAAATGAAGCGGAATGACTTGGCTTTGATTCTACATAGTGGTGGCACGACAGGAACCCCAAAAGGCATTATGATTTCCAATTCTAATTTTAACGCGATTGCGCAACAGAGTGCAGTGAACGTCATCGATGTTCGGCCAAAAGATAAAATTGTCACGGTGCTTCCGATTTTCCACGGCTTTGGCTTGGGAATTTGTATTCATACACCCCTTTGTTTGAAAGTCGAAACCATTTTAATGCCTGAATATGATGCCAATCGTTTTTACAAAATATGGAAAAATGACCGTCCTCATGTCATCTTAGGTGTTCCAACTTTGTGGGAGGGAATGATGTCCAACAAAAAATTTGATGATGTGGACTTATCTCAACTGAAATATATTATCAGTGGCGGAGATTATCTTTCTGTGCAAGCGGAGACGAGAATCAATAACTTTTTACACAAGCATGGTGCGAAAGTCAACATTACAAAAGGATACGGCATGACGGAAAGCGTTGCGGCAACAGCTTATACTTTTCCAGGTACCAATGAACCAGGCAGTATTGGCATTCCCATGGTGGGCAATAATTACCAAATTTGTCATCCGGAAACAATGGAAGAAATGCCCTTTGGCGAAGAGGGAGAAATTTGTGTAAATGGGCCAACCTTGATGATGGGCTATTTTAATAATCCGGAGGAAACAGACCAAGTCATTCGCGTGCATAAAGATGGAAAAAAATGGCTCCATACAGGCGATATTGGTTATATTTCTCCGAGTGGCGTTGTCTATTTTACTTCTCGTTTAAAAAGAATGATTGTCACTTCAGGCTTCAATGTGTATCCCTCTATGATTGAGAAAACGCTTTTAAAGCATCCTGCTGTCAGTAAAGTCTGTGTGGTTGGAGTTCCTCATCCTTATAAAATGCATGTTCCAAAAGCGTTCATTGTCTTAAAAGATAACGTGAAGCCATCGAACAGGTTGAAAAAAGAACTGAAAGAGCTTTGTCAAAAGGAACTTGCTGTCTATTCAATTCCGAAAGAATTTGAATTTCGAGCATCGTTGCCAATTACGTTGTATAATAAAATTAATTATAAAGAACTAGAAGACGAGGAGTTACGAAAATATGAGCAAAAAACAAAAGCTTAAAACTTGGGGATATCATGTATTCAAGCCGATTTTAGGCCCCCTTTTTCGTCTTTATTATCATCCAATTATCCTCAACAAAGAAGCAATACCAAAACAAGGCCCTATTATTATTTGTGGCAATCATATGCATGTTTATGACCAGTGTCCTATTCTAATTTCAACGAAAAGAGTGGTCCATTATTTAGCCAAAAAGGAGTATTTTGATGGGCACTGGAAATGGTTTTTCAAGATAACTGGTTGTATTCCTGTGAATCGAAGTATCAAAGATGAAAATGCCAGCGACTTAGCGCTTGATGTGTTACGACATGGTGGGGCCATTGGACTTTTTCCGGAGGGAACAAGAAATAAAACAGAACAATTTTTATTGCCGTTTAAATTTGGTGCTGTTTCAATGGCGAAAAAGACGAATGCGACCATCGTTCCTTTTGGTATCTCAGGACAATATCAACGTGGGAAAAAATTGATGGTTCGTTTTGGAGAACCGTTTCAAGTGAATGAGATGACCCTTGAAGAAGCCAATGACCATCTTTATCACGAAGTGGAAAGGCTGATGAGAGAAAATCTCAAAGC
>CANQOD010000060.1 GCA_947625395.1 uncultured Bacilli bacterium | reverse complement strand
GTTTATCTGCTGCAAAATGGATATCCTAAAAAGTCCATCACCAAAAATCACCAATATGATTACTATATTACCCAAGCTGCGATATGGTGGTATTTAGATAAAACAACTGGTTCTAAAA
Organism: uncultured Bacilli bacterium; assembly: GCA_947625395.1. Taxonomy (GTDB): domain Bacteria; phylum Bacillota_I; class Bacilli_A; order RF39; family UBA660; genus CANQVB01. Next base: position 7,152 of record CANQOD010000060.1, on the reverse strand, counting down.
ACGTAACAACCAGTTTTAAAAAGAATGGAAAAGATACCTACCATCTAAGAAAATATATACAAGAATTAGTTAAGGGTGCAAAAAAAGCCAAACAACAAGGAAAGACCAATGCCCAGCTTGCTTTTCAAGCCAATACCAGTTCTTTATCATTAACGAGTGATAAAAAATACTATGAATCAGCATCCATTAAAGTGAAAGGACAGTCCATTGAGGGATTGGTAACCGTGAGTGTTAGTAATGCACCTGCCAATACAACGTTAGTCAATACACAAACCGGTGAAAACCAAACCACTTATCAGGTTGGAGAAACATTTAAAGTACGAGTTCCTGTGCAAGAGGTAAAAAAATTATCTAACCAAATATCGTTAAGTGCTTCTGCTTTAGGAATTGTCGATACAGTGTATGCGTATCAAGCGGATGATACACGTTATCAAGCCATCATTCCCGCAACGCTTTATGAAGAAGAAAAAACGATGACCGCCAAAACAAGCGTTTCTTTAACGACTTCTAAGTTGACTGTCATTAACATTGCGAAAGAGACCAAAAAGGCCCTTGCCGGAGCAAATCTTGTTTTAAAAGATGCCCAAGGAAAAGAGATTACTTCTTGGATAAGTACGACCAATGCCCATACAATTCAAAACTTAAAAAATGGGACCTATACACTGGTAGAAACAACCGCACCAAGTGGTTATCAAAAAGACAAAGAAGTTACTTCCTTTGAAATCTCTTCGAAGAATCTCGAAGTGACACTGTACATTTCCAATACCAAGATTGAAAAAACAGCTGTCATTCAAAGTATCAACCAGGATACCAAGAAAGCACTTGCCGGAGCAAAATTGCAAATCACCAATACGAATGGAGAAGTCATAACTACATTTGTAACGACAGAAAAAGAATATACTGTGGAAAATCTACAAGATGGAACGTATATCGTTCAAGAAATTGCCTCTCCATCTGGTTATCAAGCAACGGAACAGTATCGTTTTACCATTTCGGACCAACACCCAAAAGCAACCGTGACTGTCAAGCATACGAAAGTTTCTCAAGTCGAAAAAAGTGTTCAAATTATGAATCTTGATGAAAAGACCCAAGCAGCCATTGCTGGAACGCATCTCCAAGTGAAAGATGAACAGAACCAAGTCGTTGCAGACTTTGTGACTACGACAGAAATTCAAGTTGTAAAAAATCTCAAAAATGGCACTTATACCGTTTTAGAGATTGCCGCAGCAGATGGATATACCAAGACGGAAAAACAGTATACTTTTACGATTTCTGAACAACATCCAACGGCTTCTGTTACGATTAAAAACACCAAAGCAGAAATCATTGAGGATGTACCAAATACAGCAAGTTCTTCTTCTGTTTTGTTGAAGATTCTTGGTTTCGGGTTGATTTTAGGAGCCCTTACTTTTGTTCGTTTACAAGGAATGAAAGAGGATGAATAGACTATCAAGACTTTCTCCATCCACGGTTTCTTGCATCGCAGCTTTACTGCTCTTAGGCGGAGGATTCTTTCTTTCTTATTCGTATCTACAAGCAAAAAAAGTCTATGCCTTTACTTATATGAATGAACGCTTTTTCGATGTTCAAAGCGTTGTTTTAGAAGAAGAACAAACGCTTGCTACCGCGCAAGAAGTCATTCCTACTACGTATATTGGAATGTTAAAAATTTCCAAATTAGGAATTGAAAGGGGCTTTTTAGATAAACGAGCAACAGGCAATAACATCGAAGAAAATATTACCGTTTTAAAAGAAAGTGATTATCCGGATGTTCCTCAAGGCAACTTGATTCTTGCCGCTCATTCTGGTCCGACAGCAATTTCTTTTTTCAATGAACTTTATCAACTATCGTTAGGAGATACTGCTGAAGTGACTTATAAAGACAAGACTTATACTTATCAACTTGTGTATACTTATCAGGTTCCTAAAACGGGTACAATTGAAATCAAACGAGATAAAAAGAAAACGACATTAACCTTAATAACATGTACGAATGATAATCGGACGACACAAACCGTTTATATATTAGAACGTGTTTAATGCATAAAAGGGGGTGAGGAAAATGTCACAAATCTCATTGGGAGAAAAGTTAGAAGTCATTTGGAAAATGATGTCTTCTTCTTATATCTATTTTATTCTTCTTGCATTTTTCTTATTTTTAGCTTATTTCTTTGCTACGACGAATCGCAGTAATCAAAAACAAAGTAAAAGGGCTTATTTATTGATTTATCTCATTGCTTTTGTTGTCATTTTTATCCAATATGGAAGTGGCTTATATGCTTTCTTTGATTATTTTATGAATCATTTGGCTGTGCTCTTTTACTTTCCTAATATCGCTGTTTATGTCATCACGATTCTCATTACAAATGTGCTTCTTTGGATTTCACTCTTTTATAGTCATCCTGATAAAAACTTGAAACGAGTGAATAGTATAGTCTTCTGTTGTATTCATTATTTATTGATTTTAGTTCTTGGTATTGTGGGACAACAGAAATTAGATGTTTTCACTTTAGAATCACTTTATAGTAGTAAAGAAGCAATGAGTTTAATTGAGTTTTCGAATTTCATATTTGTCATTTGGATTTTATTTCTTCTTCTTCATCAAGCGATTCAAGCTTATCAAGTGAAAAAGGGAATTATTCAAGTACAGTCCCTTGGGGGTTATGAAGTGAAATCACAATTCGATTTAAAGAAAGCTTACTTCAAAGAAAGTCGAATTATTGATTTTCATGAGGGCTATCAAGCAACTCGGCAAATAGAACCACCTCGTTTAGAAGTGGCTAAACAGGTGATTCCGCAAGAAGTGTTCTCTTTAGAAGACTACAAAGTTTTATTGGAACTCTTACAAGAATATAAAGAAGATAAGCAAAGAAAGAAAAAAGCAGCTTTAGCATCTGTTGGAGAACTTGCTTCGCTTTATGAAACATCTTCTTCCACATCTTCTTCTGAAGAAAATAGTTGCATCGAAAAATGATTTCTGTTATAATTAAAGACGTCACAAAAAAGTAATCCGCCATTTTCTGAAATGTGATTACTGGTTAATAGGAAAAGGAGGAACTAGAATGAACGTGATTGACAAAATCAATGCGCGTCAAATGAGAACAGATATTCCTGAATTTCGTGTAGGTGATACTGTTCGTGTTGATGTGAAAATCATTGAAGGAAAACGTGAACGTATTCAAGCTTACGAAGGGATTGTCGTAGCTCGTCATGGTGGTAGTGTTTCAGAAACTTTTACAGTTCGTAAGGTTTCAAGTGGTATTGGGGTAGAAAGAACATTCCCAATCAACAGTCCAAAGATTGCGGCGATTACTGTCGTAAGACGTGGAAAGGTAAGACGTGCAAAATTAACATTCTTAAGAGGACTTGTTGGACAATATCGTATTAAAGAAAGAAATACGGTCCAAAAAGAAAATCAAAATCGTTAGTTGGGCCAAAGAATGAAATAAGACCTTGTGTCTTATTTTTTCTGTAAGGAGATGATTTTTTGAAGAACAATCAGAAGAACAGTCAAAATATAAAATCTATAGTGAAAGCACTTTTGCCCTATGTACTGATTATTGTGGGTGTTTTTTTAGTGAAGTTATGGATTGTGACACCTGTCGTTGTGAATGGAACAAGTATGTATCCAACGCTTCATCATCAAGATGTGATGATTTTAAATCGAACGGCGTATTGGTTCAATGCAATCAAAAGATTTGATATTGTTGTTATCAAGACGGAAGATGAGTTGATTATCAAAAGAGTGATTGGACTTCCTGGGGAACACGTTGTTTATCAAAATAACAAGCTTTATATCAATGGGAAAAGAGTCCAAGAAAATGTGAAAAATTTAAAGACGGATGATTTTGATTCAGAAACACTGGGACAAAAGAAAATTCCTAAGGATGCCTATTTGGTATTGGGGGACAATCGTAATAATTCTCAAGATAGTCGTTCCATTGGCTTTATTAAGAAAAATGAAATTTTAGGAAAAACAAGTTTGGTTATTTTTCCATTGAATCGCATTGGATTTAAAGAATAAGAGGACATGGAAGTGAATCGTATTCCAAAAGCAAGTGGAACTTCATTTTGCTAGAAGAGATGAGCAATTTAAAGGAATAGAAAAGGGATGTCATAGAAGAATGAAAGGGGAAAGTTCTTCAACAGAAAAGAATGTAGAAGCAAGTGATACATTCTTTTTTTGTTATATCTTGAAAAAAAGAATTTACTATCAAACATAAGTATGATAGACTAAGGTTGTCAGGAACATCAGGGCAATGAATGGATGTGCTTTTGTTTTACCTGCCTATTAGAAATAGCCATACTTTTATTTAAAAAGACATATTTTTGTCTGTTTGATTCGAAAAACAAGGTTGCTTCTTTGATGGAGAAAGGAAGCAGTTGTAGCAAAGAAAGGAAGCGTTGTCTATGGAACAATCGTCATTATTTGAAATTCCTATGAGTGAACCTTTGGCTTCTAGAATGCGCCCTCGAACTTTAGAGGAGTTTGTTGGCCAAGAACATTTAATTGGAAAAGATAAAATCTTGCGAAAAATGATTGAAAGTGACCATATTTCTTCGATGATATTTTGGGGGCCACCAGGCGTTGGCAAGACGACTTTAGCGCGTATTATTGCAAAGTCAACACAATCGGAGTTCATTACATTTTCTGCTGTTACGTCAGGGATTAAAGAAATCAAAAAAGTGATGGAAGAGGCAGATAGTAATAAAAAACTAGGCATTCAAACGATTGTGTTTGTCGATGAAATTCATCGTTTTAACAAAGCCCAACAAGATGCTTTTTTACCTTTTGTAGAAAAAGGTTCGATTGTATTAATTGGTGCCACAACAGAAAATCCCTCTTTTGAAGTCAATAACGCGTTGCTTTCAAGATGTAGAGTTTTTGTGTTAAAAGAATTATCCAGTGACGCTATTTTGGAATTGTTAAAAAGGGCACTGCATGATGAACGAGGCTTTGGCAAAGAAAAGATTACAATCGCAGATGAACATTTAGAAATCATTGCTTCTTTTGCGAATGGAGATGCCCGCGCAGCACTTTCTACGTTGGATATGTTGGTGATTAATAGTACTTCAAGTGAAGATGGAACCATAGAGATTTCCAAAGAAACGATAGAAGAGTGTTTGACGAAGAAGACTTTTCTTTATGATAAGAATGGGGAAGAACATTATAATATTATTTCTGCACTTCATAAATCGATGCGAAATAGTGACCCGGATGCAGCTGTTTATTGGCTTTCTAGAATGTTGGAGTCAGGGGAGGACCCGCTTTACATTGCCCGTAGAATCACAAGATTTGCTGCGGAAGATATAGGCCTTGCTGATACGAATGCGCTCAATGTTGCTGTCAATGTGTATCAAGCTTGTCACTTTATTGGCATGCCTGAGTGCAATGTTCATTTGACAGAGGCTGTCATTTATCTGTCATTAGCGCCGAAGTCCAATGCTTGTGATGTTGCTTATCAACGGGCAAGTTCTGATGCGAAGAAAATGCTCGCAGAACCGGTTCCACTGGTGATTCGAAATGCGCCAACGAAACTGATGAAAGAACTTCATTATGGAAAAGGATATCAATATGCACATGATTCAATAGATAAGTTAACAACCATGGAATGTTTGCCATCCTCTTTACGTGGTAAGGTTTATTATCAGCCAACAACTCAAGGAAATGAAACTCGATTTAAAGAAAGATTGGAGCAAATTAAGCGATGGAAAGCCATCCACCGTCAACAAGCAAAACAAAGTGAAAACAGTGAAAAAGGAAAAGAATAGGGATTCTAAGCATTCAAAAATTTGCTTGGCAAATGCTATCAAATTGGGTACTTCAGAAATAATGACTGTTCAATATGAAAAGAGGATTGGAGGCGTCTAGTTTTGAAAATCGCAGACTTAAAACAAGATTATAATCGATTACAGCTACAATATGGAGCGAAAGAATTGGATTCTATTTATAGTGGTGGTTGTGAAGAACATCCTGATATTTGTTTCGTTTTTATGAATCCAACTGGTAAAAATATTGCCAGTAATAAGGAATGGAAAGGAAAAAAGGCCCCTTGGCTTGGAACGAAAAATATTTGGAAATTGTTCTATCAAGTGCATGTATTGAGTGAAGAAAGCTTGGACAAAATCCAAAAAATGAAAGCAAAAGATTGGGATTATGCATTCTGTGATGCACTTTATCAAGAGATTGCGAACAACAAAGTATTTATTACGAATCTAGGAAAATGTACTCAAGTGGATGCACGACCTTTGCCTGATGAAGTCTTAAAAAAATATCTTGATTTATTATGGAAAGAAATAGAAATTATACAGCCTAAGGTGATTATTACGTTTGGAAATCAAGTAAGTTCTATCCTTTTAAATCAAAAAATTTCGGTATCTGAAAATCGAAAAAAAGGTCATACAATCGAAATGAATGGAAGTATGTATAAAGTTTATCCTGTTTACTATCCGGTTGGAAATGGAATATTTAATATGGATAAATCGATTGAAGATATTAACTGGATTATAGAAAATGAACTGAAACAAGAGGAGGTACAAAGATGAAAAAACTATTATTTGCTACGGAAAATGAAAGCAAAGCAAACAGATTTAAAAAAGGATTTTTGGAAAACAACATAGAAATAATGACAATTAAGGATTTAGACAAGCAAGTAGATGTCATGGAAGATGGAAAAAATGCGATAGAAAATGCGCTGATAAAAGCAAGAGCTTATGCTCATCTTTCAAATTTGCCCGTGTTAGGAATGGACGATAATTTATATATAGAAAACATTCCTGATGATAAACAACCTGGAATGTTTGTAAGACGAGTGAATGGAAAAAGACTTTCGGATGAAGAGATGATAGCGTATTATTCTCATTTGGCTCATGTTTATGGAAATGATGGAAAATTAACTTGTAGATGGATTTATGGAATTGCTCTTATTTATCAGGGCATAGAAAAAACGTATACTTGGAGTAAAGAGGATTTTTATCTTGTGGATACTCCTTGCGAGAAAATGGACCCTGGTTATCCACTAAATACAATCTCTGTTAATAAAAAACTCAATAAATATTTTACAGATATGACTGATGAAGATAAAAAACATGTGGAAGAAGATGAAAAAGATGTCATTGATTTTATCACAAACAATTTAAGAGAATGGGATG
>CANQOD010000059.1 GCA_947625395.1 uncultured Bacilli bacterium | reverse complement strand
GGCAAGAAAAAAGCAGAAACTATCGTCAAAGCACTTGGAAAAGATACGTTATCCATTATCTTAAATCAGCCAAGCAATTTAATATTGATTGATGGTATTAGCGAAAAACAAGCCAATGAGTTACACCAAACGCTTTTAAAGTATGAAGAAAGCTATGAAACAATTGTAAAATTGACAGACCTTGGATTTTCAACCAAAGATGCGACTTTTATTTATACCAAATATAGAAGTAAGACGTTAGCAATTGTTGAGGATGATTTATATCAGTTCTTTTATGATTTAAAAGAGATGACCTTTAAAAAGATTGACTACATTGCAAGAAAAGAGGGCATGGATGCTCTAGACCTACGAAGAGTGAAAGCAACAATAATTTACATTTTACGAGAACTTACTTTTGCTTCAGGCAATACGTATTGTAGTCAAGAAGAAATCACTTATTATTTAGCAAAAGTTTTAGAAACAGAAATCGATGCGAATTTGTTCAATGAAGCCATTGAATCTTTAATCAAAGACTTAGAATTAGTGGTCAAAAATAATCGTTATTATTTGACAACGCTTTATGAAGATGAAACTTATATTGCTTCACGTTTAAGAATGCTTGCGCATCAGACCAAAACAAGCTATCAAGTAGAAAGCCTCTTAGAAGCCATTCAAAAAGAATGTCAAATCGTCTATAATGACGAACAAAAGGAAGCTATTATGAAAGCAATGAATTCTTCTATTCTTGTGATTACTGGAGGTCCTGGAACAGGAAAGACAACCATCATCGAGGCCATTGTAAAACTCTATCAAACGCTTTTTCATTATGACCTTTCTGAACTGGATAAAAAGATGATTTTATTAGCTCCTACTGGAAGAGCTGCGAAGCGAATGAGTGAAAAATCTGTTGTCAAGGCATCCACAATTCATCGTTTCTTAAAATGGAATAAAGAAACAGATACATTTTCTATCAATGAATATTTTAAAAGCGATGCAGAATTTGTCATTGTAGATGAGGCAAGTATGATTGATACTTCTTTGATGGCTTCACTTCTTCGTGGCTTAAAATCTTCTTGTAAAGTAGTTCTCGTAGGAGATAGTGACCAACTTCCTAGTGTTGGACCAGGAAATTTATTAAGAGATATCATTGCCTCTCAAGAGATTGAAACTATTTCTTTACATGCACTATATCGCCAAGGCGAAGATTCGAATATTATTACGTTTGCCCATGGGATTAAAGAGGGACAATTTTTAGAAGGAGAACTGAATCGTGGCGATGATTTGATTTTTGACTTGCAAGATGCACAAAATATTTTATCTGAGATTTGTGATTTCGCAAGAGATTTTAAAAAGGAAGATTCTTTTCAAGTTTTAGCGCCCACTTACAAAACTCCTTGTGGTATCGATGCAATTAATGTTGCTTTACAGGAAATTTTCAATCCTAAAAAGAGTACTCGCAAGGAGTTACTTATCGGGGATACACTTTATCGAGAGGGAGATAAAGTGATTCAGCTTTTGAATATGCCTGAAGAGAATGTATACAATGGTGATATTGGCTTTATTCAACAGATTAAAACAGGAAAGAAAAAAGAAATTTATATTGATTTTGATGGAAATCTTGTCAAGTATACACCGACTTCTTTTCAAAAATTTAAAAGTGCTTGGGCCATTTCTGTTCATAAAGCCCAAGGAAGCGAATTTGATGTTGTTCTTTTGCCAGTGGTGGGGATTTATCGCAATATGCTTTATCGCAAACTGTTTTATACAGGTGTTACGCGTGCGAAAAAAATGCTTGTCTTAATTGGAGAAAAAGAAGCCATTCGCAAAGCCATCCAAAATACAAATCAAATTGAAAGAAAGACAACTTTAGAAGAATTTTTAAAAAACGGAATAAATTAGAAATTCATGTTCACACTAGAAATGTAACCAATTAAACGGAGGTGTGTCATATGAAAGCAAAGACAATGATGAAAATCGGGGTTGCTGCCGCAATGGTAACTGCGATGACGATGTATTTTAGAAAGAATCCTGACGCATTTGAAAAGATGAAAAATACTGCGATGAAAATGATGAACAAAACTGCGAATATGGATTTTGATGCCTTATATGATGAAATGTAGTGTAGGAAGTTTTTCAATAAAAAGAGATGGAAAATGCCATGTCTTTTCTTTTTTTTCGTAAAAATAGGATAGAAAATGATATAATGATGATAGGAGAAAAAAACAAATAGAAAAGCAAACAGCAGGGGAAAGGGATTCGCTAATCTCCTTTGTACTAAAAAAATGAAAAAAGAAATGAAGTGAAGAGATGGAAGTTGTATATAAAAACATTGATGAGCAAATTGAACTCATTTTAGCCAAAAATATTTTAATCAAAAATAAAGAAAGAGCCAAAGATATTTTAATACGAGAAAATTATTATAATTTAATTGTTGGTTATAAAGATGTTTTTTTAGATATGAAACAACAAAATAAAGAAGTCTATCAAGAAGAAACGTATTTTGAAGAAATTTATGCTGTTTATCAATTTGACCGAGAATTAAGAAATATTTTACTCAATTATATTGCCATTGTTGAAACAAATTTAAAGTCTTGTATTGCGAATCATTTTTCTTTCAAGTATGGAACAGTCGACTATTTGAAACAGGAAAATTTTGACATTCCAATTTATAAAGAGGCAGCATATCAAGAGTTTTTGAAAAAACTTGACAGCAATTTAAAACGAAATTTGAATCATTATCCGGATTTAAAATACATGCAAGAAACTTATCAGACCATCCCATTATGGATGTTGACAACAGTCATGACCTTTGGTGTCACTTCTAAGTTTTACAATTTAATGAAAATCGAAGATAAAAAAGAGATTGCTCGATATTTTTGTATTCGTTATCGAGATATTGATGTGTACTTGAAAATGTTGAATATTGTTCGGAATATTTCTGCGCACGGGAATGTTTTATTTGATTTACGCATGAAAATCAAGTATCCAATTTATGGCAATTCTTATGAACATGATATTTTAGGCATTGAAAAAGTAGGTACAAAATATGCGACTGGAATGAATGATATTTTAGCAGTGTTAATCATTTTAAAACGTTTTTTAGAATATAAAGAATATAAAAAAATGGTTCGAGAATTAGAAACAGCGATTCGTGAAGTACAAAAAGAGCTAGACCCGATTAGTTTTAAATCCTTTTTAAATAAAATGGGAATTCCAGAACGCTTTTTTACACTAGAAAGTGTCAGTGTTGCATAAAAAATGGAAATTTTTGGATGGATGAAACGATTTTCCAAACAAAAAAGAAGATACCTGTGAAAGCGTGTCTTCTTTTTTAACTTACTTCTTTATAAATGTTTTCTGGATAGCGATGTTCTAAATCCTCTAATTCTTTTAGCTCTTCAGAAGTAATTAAGAAAAAATTATGTTCTAATTGGTCACTATTATCAGACATAACAGGGTCATCCCAAGTTAAATCAAGATGATACCACACATGATTGAGTTCGACAGCATTCCATACATGATTTTCCGAAGAAATCTTAAAGTTTTTCACGTTTAAATCTTCCAAAAATAATGCCATTGCATCCGTATAGCCCCCGCACAAAGCAATGCCATCAATTAAAGAACCATAAGCGGTATCGGATTGATATCGAACAATGTTAGAGTCACTTCTATCTTTATCATAGCGTGTATGATTAATAATATAATCATGTGCAGCTTCAATTTTTTCTTGTATACTCATATTAGAAGTCCATATCTCTTTTTCAATTTCATTTTTTTTCGCAACAATGGCTTGGATTTTCTCTTGGGTATAAGTTGGCTCTATCCGCAGTGTGACAGCTCCATAACTATCATATTCTGTTTCAATATGTTTAAATCCATTAAAAGGGTGAACAAAATTATTAATATGAGAAAGCAACACTTGATTATTGGCAATTTCTTTCACATCACTAATACAACTTTTATAACTTTTAGGACAATAAAAAGTGAATTTCTTTTTGCCTGCATTAATAATGGTATAGTAGATGGAAATCAAGTCTTCTTTGGTGGCTGGAAGAAAGGAATTTGTTTGCTGTACATAAGCAAAATCTTGGTCACGATAATAAGCATTTTTAGTACCAAGGACAATTTCTTCTTGTTTGAAAACAATTTGTTCTAAATAGATGCGATAAAGATCTTTTCTAAATACATAGACAACACCGAAGACTAAAACAATTAAAATACATACAATATATTTTTTCACTGTATCACCATATTTATATTATAGAAAAAGAACGAAAAAATGCCAAGAAAAGTCTTAGAAAAAAATCGTATTTGACAATAAAAAAAGTAGCTTCGAAACTACTTTGCATTTTCAACCGTATTTTTTAATTTGGTAAGTCTTGATTTAAGTCTTGCCGCTTTGTTTTTGTGAACTAAACCACTGTTAACAGCCTTGTCAATTCTTTGAACTGCGATATTTAAGTTCTTTGCAGTTTCTTCATGATTTCCAGCTTTGGCACTCTTTTCTACATTTTTAATTGCAGTTTTCATACTAGAAGAAACAAATGTATTGACAGTTTCTTTTTTCGCATTGCTACGAACACGTTTCTTGGCACTTTTAATATTTGGCATTTTCTCACCTCACTTTTTATAAACATATTCATAATATCAAAAAGTTCCTAAAAAAGCAAATAAAAATAAGGATTTTGTAAAAAATAGAAAAGAGGTGATGCCTGTTGAAACCGAAAAAAAAGGTTCTTTGTAAGACACATACAGACTTAATTGAAGATGTTTTGCTTAGTGAGGGAAGAAAAGTAGCAAGTGAAGAATACACGTTTCAAGGAGGAAAGGTCAAACGCTTACAGCTTACTGCAGAAGATGAAAAAGCCCTTTCGAAGAAGAGGGGATGCTATAGTACGATTTTTTTTGAGGATATTGAAACAGAATCGATTCGCAAAGAACTCATTCAAAATATGGGAAGAGAACTCACATTTTATTTAGAACGATTTCACATTCAACCCCAAGACGCTTGCTTGGTGATTGGCCTTGGAAATCGGATGAGTACACCGGATGCATTGGGGCCTAAAACTTTAGAAGCCATTACAGTGACCAATCATTTCTTTTCTTTGGATTTAGCGATGAAAGAGGATTATCGACCTTTGTCTGTTATTGCGCCTGGGGTAATGGCTCAAACGGGAATTGAAACACAGGAATATCTTCTTGCCTTGATTCATCAAGTCAAACCAGCTTTTATCATTGCGATTGATGCCTTGGCTTCGAATTCGTTAGAAAGAGTCATGAAAACGATTCAGCTTACTGATACTGGGATTCATCCAGGAAGTGGCATTGGCAATCATCGCAAGGAAATATCAAAAGAAACAATTGGCATTCCTGTACTTGCGATTGGGGTACCAACAGTCGTGGATGCTGCGACGATTGTTCAAAATACGCTTGATTTTTTAATCAAAAAAATCTCTTATCAAAAGGAAAAGGGACACCTTAATAAAACGAAATTTCTAACAGGTTATGAAGACGTTTATAAAAATCAAGAGGACCTTTTAACAAAAGATGAAAAGCAAAACTTATTAGGAGAAGTCGGTAACTTAACAGAGGAAGAACAAACAGCTTTATTTGAGGAGGTTTTAATGCCACTTGGTTATAACTTGATGGTAACACCGACGGAAGTGGATGCCCTGATTGACCATCTTGCAAAAGTGATTGCCACTTCTTTAAATCAGACACTTCATAAAAAATGAAAAACACCTACTCTTCGACATGCTTTTTCCTTTTTGTTTGCTAGAATGAAACAAAAGGTGATGTTATGAAACAAAGATTTATCGCAAAGCATAAGAAGAAACATAAGAAAATCAAATTCTTTTTTCTCTTCCTTTTATTTTGCTTGTCCCTTTGTGCTTCTCTTCGCTTTTGTGCAACATTACAATTGGAGGGCAATCATCAAGAACTTTTAGACATTTTACTCTCTCATAGTAATAGTTTTATTGCAAAAAAGGAAAAAAGCACGTTCTTAACAAAAGCGATTTCTTATCTGCTACAAATTGATGTAAAACGACCAAGTACGCTTCTTTATACGGGATATCAGGGTGTCTTTCAAGAAGAAAATAGTCAAAAGCAAGAAGTGATTTCCAAAGAAGTTCAGGAAGAAAACAGTCTTCTTTTGCACTCTCCACGTGTTTATATTTATAATACACATCAAAAAGAAGCCTATCAGCCGAGTTCTTTTTTGGAGTACAGTGTTTCTCCTAATGTGATGTTGGCTAGCTATATTTTAAAGGAACAATTGGATAAATCTGGAATACCGGCCATGGTCGAGGAAAAAGATGTACAAGCAGAAGTTTCTCGACTTGGTAAAAAATACTATTATAGTTATACAGTGAGTCGACAGTTTATGGAAACAGCCAAACTAGAAAATCCAACCTTAGAGTATTTTATTGATGTTCATCGTGATTCTATCCCTAAAAGTTTATCTTATTTGGAAAAAGATGGAAAAGGGTATGCAAAAATTCTATTTATTATTGGAAAGGAAAATCCGAATTATCAAGAAAATTATGCATTTACAAAAAGAATCTTCGATTTAATGGAAAGTAAGGTGCCTGGAATTACAAGAAGTATTTATGAAAAAGAAGGGGCTGGAGTTGATGGAGTTTATAATCAGGATTTTTCTCCACAGACGATTCTTGCTGAAATAGGTGGGGAAGAAAATACAGTGGATGAGGTCTATAATACGACACTTGTTTTGGCAGAAGTGTTAAAGGAAGTGATTGGGTGAAGGAATTCAAAGAATTTAAGAAAAATGGTATACGGATTTTGCTTTTTACCACTTTTTTTCTCTTTTTAGCGCTTTATATGACGCAAGCAACTGGATATAATGAGTATAATCAAGCAAAAAGGACGGCTCTTACTGACTATGAGATTTCTTTATTTGAACAAGATTTAAAGGAAGGAAAAGAAATCAATCCAGACAAATACTTAAAAAATCAAGAAAAGGACTATAATAATCGTTTAAGTAAAATGGGCTTTTTTCTTTCACAAGAGATTGAAAAAACATTTCAAAAAGGAATGAATGCTTTTTTTAAAATGCTAGAAGATATGGCGAAAACAGAATAAAATAAAAATATGAAAATTTTGACAATTCCGCAAACTAAAAGAAAAGTGTGATACAGTAACAAAGAATAGACATAAATGGTACGGTGATAACACGAACATGGTGAATGTGACTAACCCATGGTCGGTTCGTAGTGGCAACCATAACAATGCTGCAATCGCCGGTGTTTTCAACTATAGTAACAACTATGGTAGCGTGAACACCAACGGTTCGTTCCGCCAAGTCCTAGACTACAAAAGAAAATGGTTTTTGTAGAGTCTATTTAGTATTCAAGAAAAAGAAGATGAGTAAGTGATGAAAATCTTCTTTTTTGATAAATAATGCCGATT
>CANQOD010000058.1 GCA_947625395.1 uncultured Bacilli bacterium | reverse complement strand
GTAGAAACGAATGGAGATTTAACGCTAGAAAATACAATTCCTGTTGTTGATGGTACCGGAAAAATGGGAAGCGCGTTTCAGTTTTATATTCAAAATAATAGTTTAGTAGATGTCGATTATGATTTAGTATTAATCGATGATAAAGAAAGACAAAGTGAATGTGAAGAATGTGAATACATTCCTTATAATGATATTCGCTATGAGTTAAAGAGAGTGAATCTAGAGAAAATAGATAGTTTAACTGAGAATAGGGTCATCGATAGTGGAAATTTAAAAAGAGGTGAGAAGAACAGAATCTACTATGAGTTAAAAATCTGGTTAAACATCAATGCCGGAAATGAAGCTCAAGGGAAAGTGTTTTATGGAAAAGTAGCGATTAATGCAACTCAAATCAATCAACCAAATGCCCCAGTACTTGCGGACAATATGATGCCTGTTATTTATGATGAGATAGATAAGAGATGGGAGAAAGCAGATGTTACTAGTGAATGGTACAATTATAATAATCAAAAATGGGCAAACGCGGTAACAGTGACATCTAATACTCGAGCAAATTATCGACAAGCAAATTCAGGAACGGAAATCAAAATGGCAGACATCTTACAAATGTGGGTGTGGATACCGCGATATAGTTACACCATAAAATCAGAAAATGGAACACGTTACTATGGCAAAAGAGAAGAGGGAAGAGAAGACGAACCAAGTGCGGCTTTACCTGGCGAAATCGATGTCAAGTTTATTCGAGAAGATGAGAAAGACGAAGATGGTTCCGCCCAATACACAGGAAAGTATCCTACAAATTGGTATACACCACCCGGATTTACATTTGGAACCGAAGAGTTATCTGGAATCTGGATAGGAAAATTTGAAACAGGATATAGTAGTGGTAATGGAACCGGAGTTGGTGCTGCAACTAAAAATGCGGCACACGCTGATACTGTAGAACCAAATAAATCAATTATCAAGCCGAATGTGTATAGTTGGCGAAATATTCGAGTATCCACCATCGATTTAGTTTCAAGACGAATGACAGAGTCTGGCAATGTATTTGGCTTTGACCAAAGTACGTATGATAGTCATGCAGCGAAAGATAGTGAATGGGTTCTCATCAGTTATCTTACTCAAAGCAAATATGGAAAGTATGGAAACAGTTTATATAGTGGAGTTAACAAAGAAGTTTATACAAATACCTATAATGATTATATGACAGGCTGTTCCGCCGGGATGGCAAATACGATTGGTGCTGTTGGCACTTCTTCCTGTGGAAATACTTATGACGTGATGGTTGACCGAGGAAGTGGTCAAGGCTATGCTGGAGCAGGTGCCAGTTCAACAGGAAACATCACAGGAATTTATGATATCAATGGAGGTGCTTGGGAATACACAATGGGTGTCTATAAAAAAATGTCAGGAAATACGACTGTCAATAACTCAGGATATGATGGAATACTTACAGATGGTTCCCATTTTACAGGTCGAAGTTGGCCCGCAGACAAATATTATGATAACTATATAAGTGATGATATAAGCACAGCCTGCCATGGAAAAGTATGTAAGGGGTATGCCTTAAGTGAAGTTCCTAGATGGTACGGTGATGATACTTGGCTTGTACGTGATTATCAACCATGGATGATTCGAAGTGGACGTGGCGAAAGTGGTGAACGTGCCGGTATTTTTGGATTCAACTGTGCTGGTGAAGCAGGTAACTTAGGTGAAAATTATTCGTTCCGCCAAGTATTAACACCAATGTAATGTATCTCCTTCGAGAAAACGTATGCCGAAATAGAATAAATCGGGGGGGGTAGTTTTAGAAGATATAATGACATCAGAATGAGGGTGTCATGAATGAGAAAGTGGATAAAAGAACATAAAAAAGTACTAGGCATTCTAGTTCTTTTTGTTGTCTTATTTATAGGAATTAGTTATGCTTGGCTAAGACTAACAGTGATTGGTAAAAAAGAAGTGAGTGTAAAGGGAAATAATTTGGATATCATTTTAATAGAAACGAATGGAGATTTAATTTTAGAAAATGCTATCCCAGTTGTTGATGAAACAGGAAAAGTAGGTAATAGTTTCCAATTTTATATCCAAAATAATAGTTTAGTAGATGTCGATTATGATTTAATGTTGATTGATAATAAAGAAAAACAAGCAGAATGTAAGGAATGTGAATATATTCCATATAATGATATCCGTTATGAATTAAAGAGAGTGAACTTAGATAAGACAGATAGTTTAACGGAAAATAGAGTGATTGACAGTGGAAACTTAAAAAGAGGAGAACAAAATCGTATTTATTATGAGTTGAAAATTTGGCTAGATATCAATGCTGGAAATGAAGCCCAAGGAAAAATGTTTTATGGAAAAGTAGCCATCAATGCAACGCAAGTGAATCAACCAAATGGACCAATTCTTGCCGATAATATGATACCTGTTGTCTATGACACAACTGATAAGCGATGGGAGAAAGCAGATGTCACAAGTGAGTGGTATAACTATAATAATCAAGAATGGGCAAATGCAGTAACCGTGACTGCAACAAGTCGAAGTGGATATCAAAAAGCGGAAGCAGGAACGGAAGTAAAAATGGCAGATATTCTTCAAATGTGGGTGTGGATACCGCGATATAGTTATACTATCAAGAGTGAAGACGGAACACATTACTATGGGAAGAAAGAAGAGGGAAGAAGCGATGAGCCAAGCCAATTGTTACCCGGAGAGATTGATATCAAGTTCATTCGAAAAGATGAAAAAGACGAAGATGGTTCAGCCCAATATACAGGAAAATATGCAACGAATTGGTATACGCCACCAGGATTTACATTTGGAGAAGAGGAACTTTCGGGGATTTGGGTTGGCAAATTTGAAACAGGATATAGTACCGGAAATGGTACCGGCGTTGGTGTATCCAGTACAGCAGCTGCCCAAAGTGATACAGAGGAACCCAACAAGGCAATTATCAAGCCCAATGTCTATAGTTGGCGAAATATTCGCGTATCGACTCTTGATTTAGTTTCACGACGAATGACAGAAAGTGGCAATGTATTTGGGTTTGATGTTACGTATGACAGCCATGCGATGAAAACAAGTGAGTGGGCACTTATCAGTTATCTCACGCAAAGTAAGTATGGAAAGTATGGGAATCCTTTATATAGTGGAGCGAATAAAGAAGTGTATACAAATAACTATAATGCCTATATGACAGGTTGCTCGTCAGGGCTACTCGGTTCGGGCGGTACTGCTACTTGTGGAAATCAGTATGATGTAATGATTGACCGAGGCGGAGGTCAAGGATATGCTGGAGCTGGAGCGAGTACAACTGGAAATATTACGGGAATTTATGACATGAGTGGAGGTTCATGGGAGTATACCATGGGAGTCCTCAATAAGATGTCAGGAAATACAGCTGTTAATAACTCTGGGTATACTGGGCAATTAACAAGCGGAAGTATACAAGGACGCGAATGGCCTCTAGACAAATATTACGATAATTATACAAGTGGTGACCCGCTAACTACTTGTAATGGCACTTCATGCAAAGGTCACGCTTTAAATGAAACAGAAAACTGGTATAGTGATTATGCAATTAAAATGACTACGACATATGCATGGTCCGCGCGTGGTGGTTGGTTTGATACGATAGGAACAGGTGTTTTTCATTATAATAATGCGCACGGTGGCCTCTATGACCGTATTTCCTTTCGTCAAGTCTTAACACCAACTGCTCACTAAAAATCTTCTAATCTATAAGCAATTTGTATAGACAGTTATCGAAAACTTTTCCTTTTGATAACTGTTTTTTGTAGTATAATTATGTTGGGGTATTGTCTAGGAGGTAAATATGAAAATCGTTGAACAAAGAAAGCAATTAGGAAGAAAAATCAGAAAAGCAAAAAATATCTTTATCATGGCCCATCAAGATTTAGATTTGGATGCATTAGGAAGTTCTATCGGTTTCTATTCGATTCTAGAGAAAATGAAAAAGAATTGTTATCTCATTATTGATGATAAAAAGCATGAATTAGGTGTTTCCAAAATCTTGCAAGAATTAGAGGGCTGTATTGCTATTTTAAAAGGCGAGGAAATCCAAGAACATTTCTATCCAAGAATGAGTCGGAATTTATTGTTGATACTAGACACGAATAAAAAAGAACTCGTTCAAAATAAAGACGTTTTGGATTATTTTGATGAAGCCCATCGAATCGTTATCGACCATCATGACAAAGGAAAAACATCGATTCCTTGTGAGCTGGAAATCATTGATACAGAAGTTTCAAGTACTTGTGAAATGGTTGCGAATCTCATTGAATTTTATCAAACAAAAATAGACCCTTACTATAGTACTTTAGTGTTATCGGGCATCGTTTTAGATACCAATAACTTTACTTTGAAGACAACAGAAGATACTTACTACACCGCTTACTTTTTAGCCAATCAAGGTGCTTCTCCTAAAAAAGTACAGTACCTATTAAAACAAGATATCAAAGAATATATTGAGCGACAGAAATTAATGAATGATGTTTCCATTACGAATAAAACAATTGCAATTTCAAAAGGGAGCGCCTATACTATTTATAGACGTGAAGATTTGGCGAAAATTGCCGATACACTTCTATTTTTTAATGATATTGAAACAACATTTGTTATCGGAAAAGTGGGCGAAAAAACAATTGGTATTAGTGCAAGAAGTACCGGTGGCCTCAATGTAGGAGAGGTCTTATCTACCTTTGGTGGTGGAGGAGATGAGCATGGAGCTGCGGCAAGAATTGAAGAGAGTTCCATTCGAAAAGTCGAAGAAAAACTATTAAAAGTTTTAAAAGATTTGGAAGGAGAGTAGAAATGCAAGTTATTTTTATCAAAGATGTAAAAGGACAGGGTAAAAAGGGTGAGATTAAGACAGTCAAAGACGGTTATGCTGAAAACTTCTTAATCAAAAAAGGCTATGCTGTTGTTGCAAATGATAAAAATAAACAAAATCTAAAAGAGGAACAAAAGAGAAAACAAGAAGAAACAAATGAAAAACGTCAACTTGCCAAAGAATTGAAAGAACGATTAGAAAAAGAAACATTTGATTTTCAGGTAAAAACAGGCCAAGGAGATAAGGTGTTTGGAAGCGTTAGCATCAAGCAAATCAAAGAGGCCTTAGGAAAGAGTGGCTACACAGTGGATAAAACACAAATCGTTCCCTGTTCCTCTCTTTCAAGCTTAGGATTTCATGATGTAGAAATTATCTTATTTCAGGACATCAAAGCAAAAATAAAAGTGCATTTAATCAAGTAGGAGGTAAGAAGATGGCATTACGAGAATTACCCCACAATTTAGAAGCAGAAATGAGTGTTTTAGGTGCTTGTTTTTTATCACGAGAAGCCCTTACAGATGTGGTAGAAACATTAAATGAAGAGTCGTTTTATGAACGGAAAAATGCTCAGATTTTTGATGCTTTGACAAGTTTAGTGGACCAAAAAATTCCAGTTGATTTAACAACTGTCACCAGTGAACTTCAGAAAAAAAATACACTGCAAGATGCAGGTGGCGTGCCTTATTTAACTGAAGTTGTGAATTTTGTTCCAACCAGTGCGAATGTTTCCTATTATATTAAGGAAGTAGAAGATGATGCAATTTTAAGAAAACTCATTGATACAGCTACCAATATTGCGACCTCCGGCTATAATCAAGAGGAAAGCATTAATGAAACCCTTGATGAAGCAGAACGAAAAATCTTATCCTTGTCTAAAACGAGAAAAACAAGTGAGTTTCGTTCTATTCAAGAAGTGCTTGTCAAAACACAAAGCAATCTAGAAAAGTTAGCCTCTTCCCAAGGAGAACTTACGGGTCTTCCTACCGGTTGGTATGATTTGGATAAGCTAACTTCAGGACTTCATGAAAATGAATTGGTGATTATTGCTGCCCGGCCTGCCATGGGAAAAACAGCGTTTGCCCTTAATCTTGCTACCAATGTAGCGATGAATACCGATAAAACAGTGGCGATTTTTACGCTTGAAATGGGTGCTGAGCAAATTGCCAATCGTATTTTATCTTCACTAGGACAAATTGAGGGATATAAATTTCGAAGCGGAATGCTAATGAATCAAGACTGGAGAAGAATTAATGAAGCAGTCAGCCAACTAGAAAATGCTTCTCTTTATATTGATGATACACCTGGAATTAGTATTGGCGAGATTCGGGCGAAATGTCGCAGATTAGCTTCTCGCGAAAAAGGATTAGGATTAGTCGTTATCGATTATTTACAGTTGATTTCTGGAGGAAAAAATTACGGAAGCAATCGTCAACAAGAAGTCGCAGATATTTCTCGTAGTTTAAAAACACTCGCGATGGAACTACATATTCCCATTGTTGCTCTTGCACAATTATCTCGTGCAGTTGAGGGTCGAGAAGATAAACGTCCAATGATGAGTGATTTACGTGAATCAGGTTCTATTGAACAAGATGCAGATATTGTTGCTTTCCTTTATCGTGATGACTACTATAATAAAGAAGCAAAATTAAATGACAATACAAGTGTCAGTGAATTAATTATTGGTAAACATCGAAATGGTGCAACGGCAACAATAGAGTTATTATTTAAGAAAGATACCAGTACGTTTTTAAATTTAACAAAAGAGAAAAGGGATGAATAGCTTTGGATACAAAAAATATTTTAAATGTTATGAGTGCTTCAATTTTAGCCTTTGTCTTTGTTTTATTGGGAGCAAAAACAAGAGCCCAGGAGCCAGTACAAGTTTATCGTGTTTATTTACAAGGGAAATCTATCGGCCTTGTGGAATCTAAAACAGAACTAGAGAACTATATTGATAAGGCACAAAATCATTTAAAAGAAAAGTATGATGTCAAAAAAGTTTATGCGCCTGTCGATTTAGATGTAGAACAAGAAATTACATATGATGAGAAAATCAGTACCACAGAAAATATCTATAATAAAATTCAGAATATTTCTCCTTTTACGATTAAAGGATATAGTATTACAATAAAAGGGCTTGAAGAAAAAGAAGAAACAGAGGATACGGTAAAAGCAAAAGATACTGTAATTTATGTCTTAGATAAAAAAATTTTTGAAGAAGCTGTGGAAAATACCATTCATTCTTTTATCAATACCGACGATTATGAAAATTATTTAAACAACACCCAAAAAGAAATCAAGAATACAGGAAGTAAAATAGAGAATGTTTATATAGAAAATAAGATTGTGATTCGCGAAGAAAATATTCCTGTGAATAAAACCATTTACCAAACAACCGAAGATTTATCCAAGTTTTTAATGTTTGGAACTCTTGAAGAACAGAAAAAGTATATTGTTCAGGAGGGGGATACGATTAGTGATGTTGCTTACAATAATAAAATTTCGAATGCAGAGTTTTTAGTAGCAAATCCACAGTTTAAGGATGAAAATAGTTTGTTATTTCCAGG
>CANQOD010000057.1 GCA_947625395.1 uncultured Bacilli bacterium | reverse complement strand
GAATCAGAGTTTTCTTCGATTTTTCTTTTGTTTTCAATAGAGATGAAGTATAATAATATTAGTTCGGAAGGAGCTGTTGAAAATGGAGCTTTCATTTTCTTCTAGAGAAGAGCTTTATAAAAGAGTGCGACCGGCGTTGAATGCAAAACGGCAAGAGTTGAAACGAACAGGACACCCTGCTATCAAGGAAATTGATATTTGGAATTGTTTAATTGAGAAGAAATGGAAGAAAGGACATTCACTGATGCTTTCTGATGTTGTTTCTGATATTTTACATGTTGAATTTAAAACGATTCAACAATATCTAAAAAAGAAACAAAAAGAAGAACAAGCAAGCAATCAAAATCGTTCACTAGAAGTAATTTAAGAGGTGGTAAGAATGGGAAAAAGAATGAAAACAATTGGAAAAAGTATTTTATTATTTGTGGCAACAGTTTTAATGTGTTTAGGATTTGTGCCTCTTTTTCAAAACTTAAATTTTGGCCTTGATTTGCAAGGCGGTTTTGAAGTTTTATATCAAGTTTCCTCTATTGACAAAAGCAAAATGAATCAAGAAAAAATGACAGCAACTTATAAGAGTATGAGCAAACGAATTGATTTATTAGGCGTCAGTGAACCGGAAATTATCTTGGAAGGAACTGATAAAATCCGTGTCAAATTAGCAGGTGTAACGGACCAAGAAACAGCTAGAGAGCAGCTTTCCACTGTTGCTTCTTTAACATTTCGGGATACCAATGATAACTTATTAATGACGAGTGATGTCTTAAAGGCCGGTGCTTCTAAGCTGACGCAAGACAATAGTGGAAATCCAGCAGTTTTATTAAGCATTCGTGACAAAGATAAATTCTTTGAAGTCACCAACAAAGTCAAAGATTATGAAAATAATCGCATTGTCATTTGGTTGGACTTTGAAGAGGGAAAAGATAGTTATAGCCAAGAACAAAGTTCTTGTGGAACAAGTGAATCCAACTGTTTAAGTGCTGCAACTGTTGATGAGGGATTTGCAAGTGATGTTATTATTCAAGGAAACTTCACCCAAGAAGATGCCCAAAATTTAGTCGATTTAATTAATTCAGGAAGTCTTCCCACAAAGCTGACTGAGATTTCTAGTAAAACAGTAGGGGCTTCTTTTGGAGATGCGACACTTGAGAGAACCCTTTTAGCAGGAATTATTGGAGTGACGTTAATCATTATTCTCCTAATAGCGCTTTATCATTTTGCAGGATTTCTTTCTGCCGTTTCAGTTTTACTTTATACGTTCCTTGTCTTTTTAACGTTTTGGGTTGTCGGTGGTGTTTTAACACTTCCTGGAATTGCTGCGTTAGTTCTTGGAATTGGAATGGCTGTGGATGCCAATGTCATTATGTATGCTCGAATTAAAGAAGAACTATATCGCGGAAAAAGCTTAAAGACTGCCTTTAAACTAGGTAGTAAAGCAAGCTTTAAGACGATTTTAGACTCCAACTTGACAACGCTTTTAGTTGCAGTCATTATGTTTATTTTTGGAGAGAGTAGCGTAAAAGGCTTTGCGACGATGTTAATCATTACAATCGCAGTTACCATGTTTACAATGGTTTTTATCACTAGACAACTCTTAAAGCTTTTTGTGAAAGACGGCTACTTTGATGATAAATTATATTTCTTTCTTCGCGTAGATAAAGATGATTGTAAAGATATCAAAGATACGAAAACAGAAGAAAAAGCACCACGAGATTATTTAAAAATTGGTCGTTACTTTATTGGTTTTTCTTGCCTTGTTTTCCTTACAGGAGTTCTCTTCTTTGGTATGAAAGGAATGCATCTTGGTATTGATTATCAAGCAGGAAGTAATGTGACCATTGAAACAGATGCAGTGCTTACAAATAAAAATTTGAAACAAGATTTTAAAAAGCTCGACTTAGAGGTAGTTCAAATTGAAGAACAAAGTAGTGGCAAAACGGTTCGTGTTAAAAACGTATTAGAACGAACCAAAGTCAATGAAGTCAATCAATATTTTGAAGAAAAATACCAAGCAAAAGTCAATATTGAAGTTGTTTCAAATGTTGTCAAACAAGAACTTGCTAGAAATGCAATTTTCTCCATTCTTTTATCTTTAATTGGCATTATTATCTATGTCTCTTTCCGCTTTCAATTTAGCTATGGCGTTGGCGCTGTATCAGCACTGTTACATGATGCGTTCTTGATGGTTGCTGTTTTTGCCATTACGCAACTTGAAATTTCCGTCATGTTTATTGCTGCTGTCTTAGCAATTATTGGTTATTCCATCAATAATACGATTGTTGTCTTTGACCGAATTCGAGAAGAGATGAGTAAAGTTGAAATGCGCAAGATGACCAAAGAAAAATTAAGACGCTTAACCAATCGAGCGATTCAGCAAATGATGCTTCGAACCATCTATACGTCTGTGACAACTTTGTTACCAGTTTTAGCCTTAATCTTCTTAGGCAGCCATGAGATTTTTAGCTTCAATATTGCCATGTTAGTTGGCTTGATTGCGGGTACATATTCTTCTATTTTCTTAGCACCTACCATTTGGTATCACATTGAAAAAAGAAAAGTAGGTAAAGAAGAAAAAAAGAAAAAAGTCTATCATGATGATTTAGAAGAAAAATTAATCAAAGGCATCAATGCTTAAAGAATGAGAGGTCATAATGAAAGATTTAATTAATTCCTATTTTAGTGAAAGCTTTAAAAAAAGTAGAGCTTACCAACATATACAACCAATTCTTCAACAATATCTTAAAGATTTTATGATTCCGGAAACAAAGGATGATTATACCTTTTCTTATCAGGATGTAACCGTTTATCATCATCAACAGGACTGCCGTGCCAATCATATTTTTGAAATTTTTCAAAAAAATCAACTTGCACATTATCAGGTTACTCTTGATAAAACTTGTTTGTTTGAGCAGTTTCGATTTGATGAAATTGTGGAAGAACCAGTGCAATTAGCAACTAGGGTAGAGATAACGTTTAACAAGGGAAGCCAATGCAATCCCTTGGAAGTAGGAGAAAGTCAAATTTTATATGCAACATATATCAATGATAAAGCGCGTTCATCGACTTCCATTGTCTATGATAAAGATGGTCAAATCAAAGCACATTTCCATCGGAATCTAGAACTAACGGAAGCTTTTGTTTCAGCGCTTCAAGAGCACCCAGACTTTCCATATCAAGTGCTGGTTGGCGAAGAAAAAGTAGAAGATTGTGAAGCCCCAAATACATTGAGTGCTTATCATCTTCAACCGAAACAAAAAATAAAAGTGCAACCTTTTACTAGAAAACAAAATTAAAAAATCAATCCTTTTTATACTGCTTAACATGTGAGAAAGGATTGAAGCTTTCCAAAAGAAAGAGGGGATGGTATTTGACAAAATATCTAGATACAACGACGATTGATGATTTGTTAAAACGAACGGATACTTACCTAAAAGATGACAAACAACGGGCTGCGATTATGAAAGCCTATCAGTATGCCGAAGAAGCCCATCGTGGACAATATCGCAAAAGTGGTGAACCCTACATTATTCATCCACTGAATGTAGCGATTATTTTGACAGAAATTTATGCAGATGCCGAAAGCATTGAAACAGCACTTCTTCATGATACCATTGAAGATTGTGAAGTGACAGAAGAAGAAATTGAGAAACAATTTGGAAGTACAGTTTTAAAACTTCTAAAAGGTGTCACACAACTTTCACGACTACATTTTTCAACGGAGAATGAATACTTAATTGATTATTATAAAAAAATCATTGTTGGTATGAGTGAAGATGTCAGAGTCATCATTATCAAGTTAGCGGACCGTCTTCACAATATGCGTACCCTTTGGGCCTTAGAACCGGAGAAACAAAAACGCAAAGCCAAAGAAACTTTAGAGATTTTAGCACCGATTTCGGACCATTTAGGAATTCATAAAATAACGAGTGAACTACGCGATTTATCTCTTCGTTATCTTAAACCGGAAGTTTTCTATGATATTGCTGAAAAGCTAAATAAAACCAAAGTGGAACGCGACCAAACGGTAGCACAAATGATGGAAGAAGTTTCCAATCTTTTAAAAGAACATAATATTGTTCATGAAATTAAAGGGCGAGCCAAAAGCATTTATAGTATTTATAATAAACTCAACAAAGGAAAAAAATTCAGTGATATTTATGACTTGCTTGCGCTTCGCATCTTTGTCGATACGGAACAAGACTGTTATTTAGCGCTCGGCATTATTCATTCCAAATTCCGTCCAATGCCGAATCGTTTTAAAGATTATATTGCAATGCCAAAAGCCAATATGTATCAAAGTTTACATACCACTGTCTTTGGGGTCGATGGCTATCTTTTCGAAATCCAAATTCGCACCTATGAAATGGATGAGATTGCCGAAAACGGTATTGCTTCTCATTGGGCCTATAAAGAACAAAAAGATGCCAGCAGTGCCTTACAAACGACGACTGAGCAAAAGCTACAATTCTTTAAATCCATTATGGAACTTTCACAAGACCAAATGAGCAGTGAAGAGTTTGTTCAGAGCGTTCAAGACGAAGTCTTAAATAACAATATTTATTGTTTTACTCCAAAAGGGGATGTTTTTGAACTTCCAAAAGGGGCCACTCCGCTTGATTTTGCTTATAAGATTCACACTAAGGTAGGGGAAACAACTGTCGGTGCCATCGTCAATAATAATATTGTGCCTCTTGACTATGAGTTACAGAATAATGATATTGTCAAAATCAATACCAATAAAAACAGTACTCCATCTAAAGAATGGATTCATATGGTCAAGTCTGCCACTACGCGCAATAAAATTAAAAGTTTCTTTACGAAAAATGAAAAAGAAATTTATATTGAACGAGGAAAATACGCGTTAGAAAAAGAACTTCGTAAAAAGAAAATTCCTTTTCATGATTTGATGAATGATGACAATTTAAAAGTGATTTTTGAAGAATTAAAAGTACAAGATTTAGAGGAACTTTACCAAAATATTGGCAATGGTAAGATTTCTACCCTTGCCGTTGTGCATACGATTTTTAAGCCTGTCGAAGCGCCAAAATTGACCAAAGTGGTCAAAGCCCAAGAAGAAGCTGCGATTATTGTCGATGGAATTGATAAAGTAAAAGTACAACTGGCATCTTGTTGTATGCCCATCCCAGGTGATGAGATTGTTGGCTATATCACCAAAGGCAATGGCATTAGTATTCATCGTAGTTCTTGTCACAACATCATCCAGTTAGATGAAAGATGTGTTCATGTTCGGTGGAATCAGGATGCTCTTAGCAAAAAGTATGTGACTTCAGTTGTATTATATACCAATACACTTGATAATCATTTGGTCGAAATTATCAGTAAACTAAGTCCCCTTGATGTCCAAGTGGATGAAGTCAAAGTCATGCATCGAGATGCGTTAATTATTGAAATGCAAATTTTGGTAAAAGATATCAACCATTTTAACAAAGCAAAAATAGAATTGTTAAAATTACCATATATTAATGATATAGAGAGGATTTTTAGATAATGCGTGTATTGATTCAAAAAGCCAAGAATGCTTCCTGCAAAGTCGATGGGAAAACAACAGGAAAAATTGATTTTGGCTGTGTCGTTTTTGTCGGGTTTACCGAAGAAGACAATAAAGATACGATTTTATGGATGGTCAATAAAGTTGTTCATCTCCGAATTTTTGAAGATGAAAATGGTGTGATGAACAAATCACTATTAGAGGTTGGAGGAAAAATTCTATCCATTTCTCAATTTACATTGTATGCCGATTGTAGTAAAGGAAATCGTCCAAGTTATCTAAGAGCCTTGCGCAGTGACAAAGCAAATTTATTATATGCGCTTTGGAATCAAAAGCTCAGCGAAATTGTTCCGACAGAAACAGGTATTTTTGGAGCTGATATGGAGATTTCCCTCACGAATCTAGGACCAACAACAATCTTTATAGAGAGGTGATAAAAAATGTTTGATCATAAAGTGAATTATCGTTGGTTAAATCTATTAATTTTACTGGGTATTTTTTACATTGGATTAAGTACTGTTAGCGCTTGGAGTGGTGTACTCTTTAGCGTTTTGAAAGTACTATTTCCATTCATTTTAGCATTTGCGATTGCTTATGCACTTTACCCCTTGGTCCAAAAACTCGAGCAAAAAGGCGTCCGAAAATGGCTGGCAGTTACCGTTGTTGTCGTAGGAATTTTGCTTGTTTTAGTTGGACTTTTAGCAGCTACATTGCCACTTTTCTATGAACAGTTTATCTCATTTTCGAAGATGATTTTAGAGGCAATTAGTACAGTTGGCGATAAATTCCACTGGAATTTGGGGGATTTTGAAGTCAAACTAGGCGATACTTTAAATGCTTTAGGAAAAAATATTGGCAGTCTTGTGACCAATGGTTCCATTGATTTTGTTGGTAAGACCATTTCTTTTGCCGGAACGTTTATTGTTACGCTCATTGTAATGATTTATCTGCTTGCGGATATGGATAAAATACGAAAGACTTTCTCCGCCTTCTTAAAACGGACTTCGAAAAAGAGTTACCTCTATTTTTGGAGTTTGGATCAAGAGTTAGGCAATTATTTAAAAGGACTCGTTCTCTTTATGGTCATTCAATTTTTTGAATACTCCATCATCTTCTTCCTTGTCGGACATCCGAACTGGTTGCTTCTTGGAGTTCTTGCTTGCTTAACGACCATCATTCCTTATTTTGGAGGCTTGGCAACCAATTTAATTGCCTTGGTCACTGCGTCCGTTGTTTCAACGCCCGTGTTTATTGCGACTTTAATTGTTTGCTTAATCTTTCCACAGCTAGACGGATATGTTATTTCTCCAAAAGTCTATGGACATACAAATAACATTCATCCACTTTTTACCATTATCGTTGTTTCCATTGGTGGTAGTTTAGGTGGCTTTGTTGGTATCGTGATTGCTTTACCACTTTACATCTTAGTGCATGCTTCTTATCAATTCTTCAAAAAGGACATTCAAAAAAGTGTCAAAAAGATAGCTCCTCAAGGAAGCAAGAAAAAAGAAAAATGGTTTCATTTTCAATAGAAAAAGGCAAGAGAAGCCTTTTTTGTTGACTTTCTTTTGACAGCTTCTCAGGCGTCAACTTGCAAAAAACGTAAAAATGTGATAAAATTTATAGTGTTTTGCAAAAAGGAAATCCTTATTGCATAAATATATCATTAGAGGGTGAATGAAGATGAAGATTCGCAACAATTATCACAACGAAGAGTTTGATGCAATCGTTAATCCAATGCTTGATGAAACAACCTTTCAAGGAATGGAACAAATTGCGCATCATGGTGTTACACGTTATGACCATTGCCTAAGAGTTGCTTTTTATACTTATCATGTGACCAAGTTTTTACATTTGAATTATTATGAGGCTACAAGAGGTGCCTTATTACATGACTTTTTCTATGACCGAGAAGAGAAAAACAAACATGAAATGTTGGTTGCTCATCCAAAGTATGCCTTAGAAATGGCCAAAGAGCACTTTCAAGTGGGGGCAATTGAAGAGGATATTATTTTATCACATATGTTCCCAGTAGCACCAAGA
>CANQOD010000056.1 GCA_947625395.1 uncultured Bacilli bacterium | reverse complement strand
TGGTAATATTAACATGTTCCTCACCTCTTATTCGGTTCTTTAGTATAGCATATTTTTCTTATTTTGTAAACAGTTGAGCGGTTGAGAGAAGAATCTAGGTGCCTTTTTGATAAAGAAAAACTAGATGGGTATCTAGTTTTTGAATACATATGGTAGTCCGTACGGGGTTTGAACCCGTGAATACGAGCTTGAGAGGCGCGCGTGTTAAACCACTTCACCAACGGACCAAAAAAGGTGTTCTTTAAAAAGAACAATATTATTTTAACATACTTTATTTTCCATTTCAATACTTTCTAAAACTTCAGGTGCATTCTTTCGATTCCACCATTTTGTAAGCAAATAAGCAAGATAGAAAACAAGGAATCCTGTCAACATCAACCAAATGATTGGATAATCAAAAGTCACTAAAAATGGGAAAAGCTTCAACATATGTGCTGGAAGACGATTCATCATAATGTAGTTGGTTCCAAAGATATGATTGAAAATAAACATGATACCAAAAATACCGAGTGCGCCTAAAAGAGCTTTTGGTAAATCCTGTTTTTCAATTTTATAATCAAGGACAAACAGTGTATATAAGGAAGCAGTTAAAAAGAAGTGATGGCTAATAAAAAATTGCCAAAAAATAAAACGGTCAGGTCCACAAGTTAAATCCGGAAATAGAATCGCAGGAAGTGGTCCTAAAAAGGAAAGAAAATAGACAAATTTGAAAAGCTTACGACTTCCTAGAAGCATTGTTATCATAAACAAGCCACCACTAATAAAACAAAGATGAAGTGGTAAATGAACGTGATAATCCCATGTACCCATGATAATCATTGGTACATAGTAAACGACCATATTGAGAAACATCAAAATTGCAATGGCATATCGAGCAGGACGATCATGATATTTCCATTGCCGAAGACGTTCTCTATTCTGATAGATAAAAACAATCGCACAGAGCATAACGGTTGTCATTACAATGTGCCAAAATCCAAATAAATGAAAATGAAAAATTCCTGGAACCAGTCCAAAAAATGCTTTCATACAACCACCTCTTTATTTTTATTGAAATAATTTTTCTACATTATCTTTCGGAATTAACATTTGAAAGCCTCGTCGCACTTCCAAGTGAAAGACTTTATCATGATGTTTGAATTCTTCTCCATCAATGCACCATGAAGATGGAGGCACATCATCGAACTGAATATCAATTTGCTTTGTTTGATAATAAGTAATGCCCGGAATGTTAGAAAGAACAGTTGTTCTTAGACTATAAAGTGCCGCTAAAATTTCCTTTTTTGTTTTTAAATTGCATAAAGCAACTTCGAACATGTGGTCATTTAACTTGACATCTTTATAGATATTCTCAAGGCCAAGTCCTGCAAGATGGGATGTGTTTGTAATAAAGATAAAAGAATATTCTCCTTTATATTCTTTCCCATCGATTTGATACGTTAAGGGATAGAGCTCAATTTTTTCATGCAATTGCGTAATTCCATAAAGAATATAGGCAATTTTTCCGTATTTTTTCTTTAATTCTCTAGGTGTTTCATAGCTGACATTGACAAATTTTCCCAAGCAAGCAACATAAATAAAAGGCTGTTGGTTGATAAGACAAACATCGATTTCTTTTTTGGTGCCATGAATGATTCGCTCAATATTAGAGCGCATATCTTTACTGAAGCCATACATTGCTCCGACATCATTCGTGGTTCCAAGTGGCAAGTAAGAAAGCAACAAAGGCTGTTCTCTTCTAATATTTCCTGTTACAGCTTCGTTTAATGTTCCATCTCCTCCAGCAACAATGACTAAATCCACCGCCTCTAACTGCTCAATAATGTGCGTCGCATCCCCTTTTCTTTCCGTTCCTTTCACTGTGACTTGATAGCCATTTTCTGCGAAAATCTCTTGAAAAAGTTTAAGAAACGCTTGTTTATCACCAATCCCACTTTCCGGATTGTAAATTAATGTACATTGTTTAGACATATTGTCACCTCGAATGTTCATTTTCTTTTTCTACTACTTTTTTCTGTTTTGATAAAATTGAATTCTTTTCATGAGTCCTTCTGGACCAATGATATTGAGAATTTGGTATAAATTGGGAGTTTCCCGTCTTCCTGTGATGATATGGCGAAGTGCTTCACAAATCATGCCGACATGTCCTTTATATAAGGATGGGTCTTCTTGATACATTTTTGGACTTGGCGCATAATGATGAGCAATCGCAAAGTTTTTAATGTGTTCGAACCATTCACTTTCTGTAGCGAAAGGATGATATTCCTTGGCATAAGCTTCTATTAAATCGCTTTCTTCCTCCTCGTCTTGTAAATCCTGATAGGTTTTCTTGGCGTCTTGAAAGAAATAATCATCATAAAGATAGGCAATTTGTTGTTTAACTCCACTCCAGTGCACAAAATCTTTTCGTGGTTTCTTTTGTTCTCTTTCAATATTAAAAATGGCTAAAGAACGTTCTTTTTCTTGTTCTAAATGTTGCGCAAAATCAAAGTCATATTTTCGTGCCCAAGCAAGAACTTGCTCATAAACTTCTTCTTTGGTGAGTTTACTGATGTAATTTTTAGATAAATTATCCAATTTTTCTAAATCAAAATAGGCACCACTAGAACTCATTTTTTTAGGAGAAAATGGAAAGGCTGTAAAAGGTAAATCCGGATGTCCTTGATGCCACTCCTCATAATTGGAATTTGCAATTGTCATGATTGCTTCGATAACCGCTAAAGTTGGATAGCCCTTTTCTTCATAATACTGCATAGATGCTTCGGGGTCTTTCCGTTTACTGATTTTTCTAGCATTTCCTGTTTCTTCATCTTTTTTCATAATCAGTGGAATATGAATATACTTAGGAGGTTTAAAGCCAAATGCTTTAAACAAATCAATATGAAGAGGCACAGAACTTAACCACTCTTCCCCACGCACGACATGCGTCGTTCTCATTAAATGGTCATCTACTAAATGGGCAAAATGATAGGTAGGTAATTGATTATCTGATTTCATAATTGGAACATCTTGGTCATTTTCAGGAAGTTCGATTCGCCCTTTTACTAAATCATCAAAGAGGAACTTTTTCTCAAAATCACCGGAAGATTTAAAGCGGATGACATAAGGAACGCCAGCTTTAATTTTTTCGATTTGTTCTTCAATTGTCAAACTACGACAAAAAGCATAATCTCCGTAATAACCGGTTCTTTCTTTATCCATTTCTTGATTTTTACGTTGCTCTTCCAATGTTTCTTTGGTACAAAAACAAGGGTAGGCCCGTCCAATTTCAATGAGGTGTTTGATAAAAGCATGATAGATTTCTTTTCGTTCACTTTGAATATAAGGTCCATAATGACCTACAGTTTTTCCATCATATTCATATTCTTCCGGATTCAAATGATATTGGTCTAAAATTTTCATAATCGATTGAACGGCATTTTCCACTTCTCGTGTTTTGTCAGTGTCTTCATTTCGTAAATAGAAAACGCCATTGGAATTTTTAGCTAAGACATAGTCGATGACTGCACTTAAAAAATTTCCAATATGCATGAATCCTGTAGGACTTGGCGCAAAACGAGTGACTTTAGCGCCCTCTTCTAGCGTTCTTTCTGGATAGATTGCTTCATAGTCTTCAATTGTTTTGTCAATATTTGGAAAAATTAAATCTGCTAAATCATGGGTGGTCATCAAATCCCTCCTTTGATATAAAAAACATCTTTGAAGATGTTTGATTTCTCTTTGGCTGCCCCGGTTAGATTCGAACTAACGCATCGAGCGGTCAGAGCGCTCTGCCTTACCACTTGGCCACGGGGCAAAAACAAAATCTACCTATATTTTACTCCATAACCTCTATTCTTTCAAGTTTTTTTCCAAAAAAGAAAGTGACTTATACAGCCACTTTTGGATATTTGTCAAGAGAAGCTCTGATTTTTTGTTTCTGTGTCCTTGCTTTTTTCTGATTTGCTTCCCTTTTCTCTTCTGTCAGAAAGCCATAATAATTTAAAGCTTCTTGTTTATCAAGATGATTTTCGAAACAGATTGCGTCCTTTTGTAAATCATAAAAATGTTGATTAGATGGATTCTTAGGTGCTTGTAGTTCATTTAAAGTAACCTCAAGTAATTCTTTTCTATCTTTCAGATGATAAAAGGTATGAATATTTGCTTCTTGATGAAAAGAACCTAAGGTTTCCATTTGTTTTTCTACTTGATGATGGTCCATCGCTAAAAGGATTTCTAAAAATGTATAGTAGGAAGTTAGTTCACTTTGCAGCAATGTAAGGGCTGTCTTACTTCTTTTGTTGTATTGACAAGCGCGAATCAATTGATCTTCATAGGTTGCTAAAGATTGATAAAGCGCATCAAAGACGTTTTCCTGTGTTGTTGTTTGAAGTGAATGGGTCATGATTGCAATGACTTGTTCTTTTTCTTCTTGTGTTTGAGGTAAATTGACCTCTCGGAAACAAATTTTTCCAGATACTTTTCCTTTCCGACTGATATCGTTGAGTAGATTGCAAATGGTAATCGACATAGAATATTCTTCCATGATAGAACCCCCTTTTTTCTTTTTCGCGCTCTATTTTACCATATTTTGTCTAAAAATGCAAGAAAAAAACAGGCAACCCTGTTTTCTACATATACTTTTACATATATTTTTCCATGGATTTCATCATTTGATTTATTTGTTTTTGACTTGGTTTTCTACCCATCTGCATCATTAACGTTTTAATCATTTCTTCGTTAATAGGAGGATTCTTTTTTAAATATTTTTTCATGACGCTTCGTGCGACGAAAAAGCCAATAACAAAGCCGATGATTAATCCAACCACTAACAATAAAATGTCCTGTAACATACTTTTCCCTCCTCTTTTATTTTACTAAAATGTTGTGCTCTAAACAAGTACTTTTATATTTTCTAGGAAAAAATAATCTTGATTTTGAAAATCGCAAACAAAATAGTTATGATCAAATTGTTGTAGAATCGTAAAGAACTCTGTAAAGTTTTTATTACTATGAATGTGAATATAGGTATGCTTCACTTTTAAAGTGCTGATTTCATCTTGATATAAATTGTTGACAAAATGTGTATCTCCTTTTTTGCTGTAAGGAATGGAACCGTGCAGTTTCAAAAAGAGTTCTTGGTCCAATTTTTCTTTTTCGATTTTTTTGGTTAGTTGATGAAATAAACTGTAGCCATATTCAACATCTTCTTTTGGCAATTGATAAATTTGTTTAAAAATTTGGTATAAAATGACCTGATTTTCTTGATATAACATTTTAAATTCTTCTTTTACTCGAAATAGATAATATTCGCGCATTCTGTATCACCCATTTTAGAATACACGGTTTTTCTCTCTAAATTTGTCGAATTAATGGAGGAGTTTCTCAATTTTTTCTTCAATTTGAGTAACGGTAAAATGATAAGCTTCATCGAGTTCTTGACGATTGCCACTGGCACCGAATTGGTCATTTGTAAACAGATATTTTTGGTCGTATACAAATTGGTACCAAGAATAAGAAGAGGCTTTTTCAATGACAAATTTTTTAACACCGACAGGAAGCAACGCTTCTTTTTCTTCCTCGCTTAAATGTGCATATCGCTCTAGGCATGGCATACTAATTAAGCGTAAATCATACCCTTTTCTAAAGAGATTTTCAACGACTTGTTCTGCTAGAGATAACTCTTCGCCGGTGGCAATTAAAATTCCATCTAAAGTACGTTCTTCTTGTTTGACGATATAGGCACCTTTTTCTACAGAAGCTGTATTGGTTCCTGTTAAGACTGGAACGCGATTGCGACCAAGGACAATACAAGCTGGATGATTAGATTCAAAGACAGTTTTATACGTTCCAATGATTTCATTGGCATCTCCTGGTCGATAGACATCTAGATTCGGAGTTGCTCGTAAAGAAACAAGTTGTTCTACGGCTTGATGTGTTGGTCCATCTTCCCCTACGCTAATAGAATCATGTGTAAATAAATAAAGGACTGGTAAATTCATCAAAGCGGTCATTCTAAGAGCTGGACGTAAATAATCGCTGAAAGCTAAATAAGTTGAAACGATAGGACGAATCCCACAAAGCGCGAGGCCATTTGCTACAGCTGCCATGGCATGTTCTCGAACGCCGAACCAAAGGTTACGTCCTTGATAATGATTCGGTCCAAAATCTCCCTGTTCTTGTAAATAATTTTTGCAGGAAGCAAATAAGTCAGCACTTCCGTTTAAAACAAAGGTATATTTTTGGCAAATAGAGGAAAGTACTTTTGCGGAAGTTTCTCGTAATGACTCTTCTTTGCTTTCAGGTGGCTGATAATCGAACTTTGTTAATTTGATAGACTTGTCAGGATTTTCTAAAAAAGCGAGCTCCTTTTTGAGTGGTTCACTGAGTTCTTCTTTTTTCTTGTTCCATTCTTCTACAAGATTACTACAGCGATTTGTAATTTGATACTGAAAATCTTCGATGGCTTCACTTGAGATTGTAAATGGAATATCACGCATATGAAGTTTGGCTTTTAAGGCTGTAATCTCGCTTTTAGAAAGTGGCGTTCCATGTACTTTGTTGGTTCCCTCTAAAGAGGAATATTTTCCAATCGTAGTATGAACTTCAATGAAAGCAGGCTGCGAACTTGCTTTGGCGCTTTCAATGGCTTTATCTAGGGCGAAAATATCCTCGCTATTAGGAACGTCAAACACGTCAAATCCACAGGCAATTAAGCGGTCATGAACATTTTCTTGGAATGTCATTTCTGTTTTACCATCTAATGAAATATGATTTGAATCATATAAAAGAATGAGATTATCTAACTTTAAAGTGCCTGCTAAACTGAGAGCTTCATAAGCAACGCCCTCCATTAAGTCGCCATCTCCGACGAGGCAATAGATTTTATAATCTAAAAAATTCTTTTTTTCTTGATTGAATATTGCTTGTTGGTATTTCGCAGCAATGGCCATTCCTACCGCTGTAGCGACTCCTTGTCCAAGCGGTCCTGTTGAAACTTCAACGCCTGGTGTTTTTCCCACTTCTGGATGTCCTGGTGTTTTACTTCCTAATTGACGAAATGCTTTTAAATCTTCCATTTCTAAGTCATAGCCTGCCATGGCAAGGACGGCATATAATAAAGCTGAACCATGACCAGCACTTAAAACAAAACGGTCCCGATTAAAATAAGTTGGATTTTTAGGGTCAAAGCGCAAATGATGTGCATACAATGCATATAAAATGGGGGCCGCTCCTAAAACAATCCCTGGGTGGCCGCTTTGTGCTTCATCAATCATATCAATACCGAGTGCCCTGATATTTTCAATAATTTTCCCTTCATTAATTGGAGTTGTGTTTCCCTTTACAGCAATCATTTTTTCACCTCTACTCTTATTATACTATAAACTGAGGCTTTCTTCCAAAAAGAATTGCATTTCTTTTTGGAACTTGTTATAATTGAAATGCATTTGCCGATATAGTTTAGTGGTAAAACAGATCCTTGGTAAGGATCAGCGGACAGTTCAATTCTGTCTTTCGGCACCATTGACGTTTCTATTCGAACTATTTCGAATATTGATATATAGAAATCAATCGTAAGATTGGTTTTTTTC
>CANQOD010000055.1 GCA_947625395.1 uncultured Bacilli bacterium | reverse complement strand
GACGCGATTGGAACGCCTTTTTGTGTCACGATTGACCAAGATACTTTGGACCATGGAACAGTCACTATTCGTGAGAGAGATACAATGCGTCAAGTAACATTACCACTTGACGAGGTCAAAAACTACGTCCTTGAAAGAATCCAATTTGAATAGCTAAAAAGAAGTTATTTGAAAGAGAAACAAGCTGCAATCTGTAAACATAAAAAGAAAGTAAAAAATGGATTTGATTGAATTTTTTAAGTCGCAATCCATTTTTTCTTTGGCGTAAAGAAAACAGTTGTTTTCTTGCGTTGTTTGTTGGATTTTGATATAGTAGTAATGTAATCAAAGATGCGTGGATTACAAAGGTACAAATGAACCATATTTTTTTTGAATAGAGAGGGAAGTTATGAAGTTAAGAAAAGGAAGAGTTTTAGCCATTTTATTATTTTTATTAGGAATCTGTTTGATTGGAGCAAGTGTGACCTATAGTGTGATGACTTCACCGATGGACACTTCTTCTAAACAAAAAATTGAAGTGTTGGTTCCTAAAGGAATGACAGCTTTAAACGTGGGAAAAGTATTGGAACAAAAAGGCCTCATTCGAAATGCGTTCTTTTTTAAAATTTATGTCAAGTTAAATGGCGTCAATGCCATTAAAGCGGATGTTTACTATATGACGAAAAAGATGTCTATGAAACAGATTGTTGCACTGTTAGAAAAAGGAACGAATCAGAATTCAAATGACATTCAAGTGACGTTCCAAGAAGGAAAAAACATCAAACAATATGCGGAGATTTTAGAAAAAAATACCCATATTAAAAAAGAAGATTTTCTTGCAAAAATGCAAGATAGGACATATATTCAAAGCTTATTTTCTTCGTATTGGTTTTTAACGGATGCGATTTTAAATCCGGAGATTTACTATCCTTTAGAGGGATACTTGGCTCCAGAAACTTATTCGTTGAAAGGAAAAGATGTGACCATCGAAGAAGTGGTTACAACACTTTTAAATCAAACGGAAAAGAACTTAGAGCCTTATCGTGCAACGTTAGAGGCTTCTCAAAATATCCATGAGATTCTTACCTATGCTTCTATCGCACAGTTAGAAGCAGTGACAGAAGAAGATAGAAAAATGGTGGTGGGTGTGTTCCAAAATCGTCTTTCACAAGGAATGAATTTAGGAAGCGATGTGACCACGTATTATGCGTTTGACCAAGATATGAATAGTGGGGATTTAACTATCGAGATGTTCAATACGTATAATCCTTATAATACGAGAAGTAGTGAGATGATGGGACGTCTTCCTGTTGGACCGATTTGTAATCCGGAAAGCGCTTCGATTGAAGCGGCTCTTCATCCAACTGAGAATGACAATTTCTATTTCGTTGCTGATAAGAATCGAAAAGTTTATTTTACAAAGACGGTAGAAGAACATGAACAAATGATTCAGGACATAA
The DNA here is from genome assembly GCA_947625395.1 of uncultured Bacilli bacterium. Classification (GTDB taxonomy): domain Bacteria; phylum Bacillota_I; class Bacilli_A; order RF39; family UBA660; genus CANQVB01. The sequence continues at coordinate 6,284 of CANQOD010000055.1, read as the reverse complement.
AAGACAGGGGAGATTGGATATGGTAGGTGAATATTACCAATATTTACGAGAAATGAAACAGTATGCAGAAACGGAAAAGATTCCTATTATGCAAGAAGAAGGACTTGATTTTTTAACAACTTTCATTATTAAACATCAAATTCGAAATATTTTAGAGATTGGCACCGCGATTGGTTATTCTACCATTATGATGGCTTTGTGCCATAAAGAAATTCGAGTAACTTCGATTGAACGAGATGAAACACGTTATTTAGAGGCCTTAAAAAATGTGAAGAAATTCCATTTAGAAGATCGCATTACCTTGATTTTTAATGATGCTTTGGAAACGAAAATTGAAGGGACTTTCGACTTGATATTTATTGATGCGGCAAAAGCCCAGGATATCAAATTTTTCCAATTGTTTTCCAAGAATCTCGCTGAAAAAGGCTATATCATTACTGATAATATGTATTTTCATGGCCTTGTAGAAAAGAACGAAAAGGAAATTAAGAGTCACAATTTAAGAGGACTTGTTCGTAAAATAAAAGAGTACATTGCTTTTTTGAATAATCATCCTGATTTTAATACGGTTATCTATCGTGTTGGTGATGGAGTTGCCGTCAGTGAAAGGAAAGCTTTGTAAAGAGAAAGGAGAAAATATGATTTATTTTTTAGAGAATCTTTCTTCTAGTTGTAGTGATTATGGACTGGCTGCGACCTTGAATTTGGTGCATATCGCCATCAATGTCTTACAAATTGTTACACCTTTTGTTTTTATGGTGTCTTTAGCCATTGCTCTCATTCGAATGATTGCGAGTCCTGAAGATAAAAAATCCAATAAAAGATTAATCAATTTAATTCTAGCAACTTTGCTTTGCTTTTTAGTTCCTACCATTTTGAATATTGTTTTAAGCCTCGTTCCTTCTAATTTTGCCGGAATGGATATTGATGCTTGTTGGCGAAATGCCTATAATGTTGATTATTCTGCGGTAGACCGGGCGGTAGGGATTGGCCTTGACCGCGTCAATTTGAAAGTGGATTTCAGTAGTTTAAAGGACATTGCGATTCCAGATGATTCAGAAGGTGGCGATTTAACTGAACGGGGCGATGTCAATGCCCATGGTGTTCGTGTGAAACAGATTTCCGGAAGTGGAAAAAACATTGATGTAGTCAATGAAGCTTTAAAGTACGAAGGCTATCCTTATGTTTGGGGTGCACAAGGACCGGATTCGTTTGATTGTTCCGGCTTTGTTTACTATATTTATGGAAAATTTGGTTATCAGCTTGGAAGAGTTACAGGACAACAAATGCATGATGGAACCGAAGTTAGTAGCCTTGCGGAAGCAAAACCAGGGGATTTATTGGTACGTGATGACGGCAATGGCAGCGGACATGTTGTCATGTATATTGGTAATAATCAAGTCATTCATGCCAAGGGAAGTCGATGGGGAGTTGTGATTTCTCCTGTGAGTGAAGTGAATTATATGACAATACGGAGGATTATACAATGATGGAAAATTTACAAAATTTTTATCAAGAACACAAAGCAATTTGTCTTTTAGTGCCTGTTTGTCTTTTTGCCTTTTTGTTTTCCTTACTCGTGCTACCTAATAGTAATCAAATGGATGCTAAGAAACCTTATGTCTATACAAAGGAACAATCTCTTTATCAAAATCAAATTGATTCTTATTTACCATATATCAATTTGAAAGGGAACGATGCGAAAGAACTGAACGAAGAACTCCAGGAATTGTTTGAAGACAATGAGAATACGCTTCTTACGTACTCTTATGATGTGAGTGGGGATTATTTATCTCTTGTATATTGTATCATTGATGTGAGTGAAGAATTGCCTGCGTATGAAATGAAAGCGGTTGTCTTTTCCATTCCTCAAAAAAGAAAATTAAAAACGAATGAGATTCTTCAACTGTATGGAACAACTGAAGGAAAAATTCGAAAAGAGATTGAAGGCAATATGCAGGCGTATTATAATGAGATGACTTCAAAAGGTTATATCGAAGCCAATGAATGTAGTTATACTTGTTTTTTAAATGACCGGCACTTTGATGAAGAAAAAGAGTTAGAACTTGGTATTCAAGAAGGTAATTTATATGCGTATCAAAGTTTTGTCATTGATGGAATGTATGGAGAAGCAGAATTTTTTACGACAGACCATTTTAAATTTTTCATTGCCAATCCACGTTAGACATTCTCTTGCTTTTTTCCTTGCTTGACAAATAAATTTACATTTTTCTTGGAAGATTTGCTTGTTTTTTGTTATAATAAATAGAGAAAAGAATCGAAAAGGTGATAGATTGAGAAATCATTTTATCTCTTTTTTATGTTCGAAGGAGTGAAAAAAATGGCAGTTAAATATGATGCAGATTCGATAAAAATTCTAGAAGGATTAGATGCTGTCAGAAAGCGACCTGGCATGTACATTGGGTCCACAGACAAAAGAGGACTTCATCATCTTGTTTGGGAAATTGTAGACAATGCCATGGATGAAGCGATTAATGGATATGGAAATTATATTAAAATCATTCTCCATCAAGATAAAAGTGTTTCTGTAGAAGACTTTGGTCGTGGAGTGCCTGTCGGTATGCATAAAAGTGGCAAGACGACTCCGGAAGTCATCTATACCGTTCTTCATGCTGGTGGAAAGTTTGAAGAAGCAGGTTATAAAGTTTCTGGTGGACTTCATGGTGTTGGTGGAAGTGTCGTCAATGCGCTTTCCAAGTGGATGGAAGTGACGATTCATCAAAATGGAGAAGAACACTATATTCGTTTTGAAAATGGAGGTCATGTTGCTGTACCGCTTAAGGTAATAGGAAAAGCAAGTAAAACTGGAACGAAAGTCCGTTTTTTACCGGATGCAGAGATTTTCTCTACAACGAATTTTTCCTTTACTACGATTTGTGAACGGATGCAAGAGGCTGCTTTTTTGGTGAAGGGATTGACCATTGAAGTCATTGATGAAGAAGACGAAAAAGAAGCCAAATACTGTTATGAAAATGGCCTTGAAGCTTTTGTTGATTACTTAAATGAAGGGAAAACTCCACTCCATAAGGTCGTACTTTTTAGTGGTGCAAAAGATAAAATGGAAATTGATATTGCTATACAGTATACAGATACGTATCAAGAAAACATTGTTTCTTTCGTCAATAATGTAAAAACGAGTGATGGTGGTACCCATGAAGTTGGCTTTAAAACGGCTTTGACCCGTGTTTTCAATGAATATGCGAAAAACAATGGATTTATTAAAGGAAAAGAAAAAGCGTTTGAGGGAAGCGATGTGCGCGAAGGACTTACGGCAATTATCAGTTTGAAAATCCCAGAAGCGCTTTTACAATTTGAGGGACAAACAAAGGGGAAACTCGGAACCCCACAAGCACGGACGGCCGTGGATGCTTTAGTGACAGAAAAATTACAGTTTTTCCTAGAGGAAAACAAAGCAGTTGCAACCGATATTGTGACCAAATCTCTCAAAAGTAAAATTGCTCGTGAAGCAGCACGCAAAGCGCGAGAAGAAGCGCGAAAGGGAAAAGGAAAAAGTGCAAAAGACCGTTCCTTGTCCGGTAAATTAGCTCCTGCTCAAACGAAAGATAAAACCATTAAGGAACTCTTTTTAGTGGAAGGGGATTCTGCGGGTGGTTCAGCGAAACAAGGTCGTGACCGCAACTTTCAAGCGATTCTTCCTCTTCGTGGTAAAGTGGTGAACACAGAGCGAGCAAGAATTGAAGAAATCTTGAAAAATGAAGAAATTAATACGATGATTAATACCATTGGTGCTGGATATGGACCGAATTTTGATATTCGTGAAGCTGAATACAACAAAGTCATTATTATGAGCGATGCGGACCAAGATGGAGGGCATATTCAGTGCTTGTTATTGACGTTCTTTTATCGTTATATGCGACCATTAATTGAAGATGGAAGATTGTATGTTGCTTTGCCACCGCTTTTTAAAATTCAATGTGGAAAGGATATTGAATACGCCTATACTGTTGAAGAGATGAAAGAGAAAACAGAAGGAAAAAAATGCGAAGTGCAGCGCTACAAAGGACTCGGTGAAATGAATGCTGACCAATTGAATGAAACGACGATGGCCCCGGGGACGAGAACGCTCATCCGGGTCAACATCAATGATGCGTTACTTGCTGAAAAACGGGTGAGTATTTTAATGGGGGATGATGTTGCCCCAAGAAAAGAGTGGATTGATGAAAATGTAGAGTTCACTCTTGAAGACGATTATCAAATTTAAGGGAGGAAAATCAAATGCCAAAAAAAAATACAACCCAAAAAATTCTAGAAAAAATTTATGAGTATTCCCTTGAAGATATCATGGGGGAACGTTTTGCGATTTATTCCAAATATATTATTCAAGAACGGGCGATTCCGGATGCCCGTGATGGACTCAAACCTGTTCAAAGAAGGATTTTATATTCGATGAATAAGGAACGAAATACGTATGACCGCCCTTATCGTAAAAGTGCGAAAACAGTAGGAGATGTCATTGGTAACTATCATCCTCATGGGGATAGTAGTATTTATGATGCGATGGTGCGGATGAGCCAAGACTGGAAAATTAAAGAACCTTATATCGATATGCATGGTAATAATGGTTCAATTGATGGTGATGGTCCTGCTGCTTATCGTTATACCGAAGCACGCCTTTCTAAAATCAGTAGTGAGATGGTAAAAGATATTGACAAAAATACGGTCGAGTTTGCGCCTAACTTTGATGATTCGCTTTTAGAGCCTACAGTTTTACCCGCACGGTTCCCGGCTTTATTAGTCAATGGTTCCACAGGAATTTCCGCAGGTTATGCGACCAATATTCCACCACATAATTTAGGGGAAGTGATTGATGCTACGATTCATCGTATCGAGTATCCAAATTGTAGTTTGGAAACGTTGATGAAAGACATTCAAGGTCCTGATTTTCCAACAGGGGCGATTGTTGAAGGAATGGATGGCATTCAAGAGGCCTATACGACAGGGCGTGGGCGCATTGTCATCAAAAGTCGTGCTGAAATCATTCAAGAAAAAGGCAATCACTCGATTGTGATTACAGAGATTCCCTATGAAACCAATAAAGCCATGATTGTGAAGAAGATTGATGATATTCGCATTGATAAAAAAATTGATGGCATTTTAGAGGTGCGTGATGAGTCTGCGAAAGATATTCGGATTGTTATTGACCTCAAAAAAGATGCTCGAAGTGATTTTATTCTTGCTTATCTTTATAAAAATACGGATTTACAAGTGAGCTATCACTTTAATATGATTGCCATCGACAACAGGCGTCCTAAACTTTTAGGACTTACAGGTGCTTTGGATGCTTTTATCAGGCATCAACGAGAAGTGGTCACAAGAAGAAGTCAATTTGACCTTGACCATGCGAATGCAAGATATCATATTGTTGAAGGACTCATTAAATGTATTTCGATTTTAGATGAAGTCATTAAAGTCATTCGCGCTTCTAAAAATAAAGCAGATGCAAGAGAAAATTTAGTGAAAGAATTTGACTTTACAATGGAACAAGCGGAAGCAATTGTTACTTTACAACTGTATAAGTTAACCAATACAGATGTTACGCTTTTAGAAGAGGAACTTGCTAACTTGAAAAAAATTATCGCTGGGCTAACTGCAATCTTAAAAGATGAAGAAGTTTTAAAGAAAGTGATGATTGAAGATTTACGGAAAGTGAAAAAAGAGTATGCTACTCCGCGAAAGAGTGAAATTCGGGCTGAAATTGAAGAGATTAAAATTGATACTTCTGAGATGATTGCCAAAGAAGATGTGGTTGTATCTTTATCTAGTGAGGGTTATATTAAGCGAAGTAGTTTGCGAAGTTATCAGGCAAGTGAAGAAGAGGGAACTTTAAAAGAGGGAGATTATCTTTTATTCTTAAAGAAGATGAATACACAAGATGTCCTACTTGTTTTCACCAATAAAGGGAACTATCTTTATCTTCCTGTCCACTTGATTTATGATATGAAGTGGAAAGATTTAGGAAAGCATGTCAGTAATTTGGTTCCGATGGAAGAAGAGGAATTGGTGATTGGTGCTGTCGGTGTCATGAATTTTGATAGCAATGAATCCTTAGTATTTGTCAGTCGAAATGGCATGGTGAAGCGCACACTTATCAAAGAGATGAAACTGACGAGATATTCGAAAACGACTTGTTGTATGAAACTAAAAGCCGATGATGAATTGGTGGCTGTTTTAGAAGAAAAGCCGAATGAAAATGAAATCTTTATGAGTACACACAAAGGTTATGGTCTTTGGTTTGATAAAAA
>CANQOD010000054.1 GCA_947625395.1 uncultured Bacilli bacterium | reverse complement strand
TTCAAATCGAAAAAGACAAAAAACTTGCCCTCTTTTTTAGAGCTATTCTCACTATAATGTACGTTTGCTTCTTGAGACTGCATGGCATAGAACTGGTTTTGATAAATGGTCGCATATTCTTTCTCGCTTTTGTATTTGGAATGCGTCGTTGGCACTTCACTCAAGCAATTGAACAAGAGAAAAACAACCACTAGAATCATGCCTTTCATCTGTTTGGAATTTTTGTTCTTCATTTTTACATCACCACCTTATTGATTGACTTGTACGGCTGAAAAGCCCACTCGGATAATATCATAATTCTTATTCCCATTGACATTGGAATAGTTAAAGGTACTCCCTGGTTTGAATTTCACAGTTACTTTAAATAACTTTTCTTGTTTGGCTTCTTCTTGAGGCAAATAGGTCATGGCTTTTAAACTATAAACCGCATAATGTTCCACATTTCCCTCAATGGCAATGGTCTTCTCAGTCACTTCATAAGGAGGCAGTGAACCATTCACTTCTTCAATGTTTTTTAGTTCAAAGTCTTGATTGACAAAAATGGTTAAGAACAAATCCGTTTTCACTTCTAAATTGGTCTGTACTTTAAAATAGTAATCAATGGTTTGCGTTGCCCGATGAATGCCAATATTACAATGGACTCCATCAGAAGCGGTTTCGGTACATTCTTGTGGTGCAATGGTCACATTGAACTTTGCTGCCCTTGCGCTATCAGAAGCCATGAGGCTACTTACATATTTAGAATAGGTGACAACAGTCGTAAGGAATACCATAACACCTACATACATCAGTAACCATTTATATAAATTTTTACGGAATCGTTTACTCTGTAAGACACCTTTCATGTTTTTCACCCTCTTTTTTGTTTTTTCTGATTTCTTTTTTTGCTTTGCTTCTTTTTCTTTTGTGCTTTTCTTTTTAATTGTTTGGTATTCTTTTTTCGAACATGCGTGACTTGCTTCTTTTGAGGAAGCTTTGCTTTGATTTTTTCAAGAAAGTTTTGTTTTTCTTTGACTGCTTCTTGTTCTTTCAAAGATAAGAATTCTTGATAGGTTTCGTCTTGTTGAACCAACTCTTCTTGGTCTTTTTCCACCGTAATGAAATAACAAACTAAGATTCCAATTACCAATATCATCAGACTAACAAGTGGATTTTTAAAAGCAGTCAATACACTTCCTAAGCCACTGATTTTAAATAGATACTTTCCTACAATGTTCTTTGTGGCGGTGGCTTCATCATTGGTATTATTGTTATCCCCTTTGGTAATCATTTGGTCTTTTTCAAGAGAGATAATGCGATGGGTCACAAAGGAATGATTGACATCATAGAACGTGACAATGTCATTTTCTTGATACTGGTAATGTTTAGTTTGAATGACAATCAAATCGCCCACTTGTAAAGTCGGTTCCATCGAACCCGAAACAACTTCGAGAACAGAATAGCCAAACAAAGAAGTCAAGTCCTGCTTTAAAATCTTTAAACAAATGAAATTGTACAGATTCAAAAACAGAAATAAAGCAAGGAAAAAGAAGAGAATACTCGCAATGATTTTTTTTATCTTTTTCATCTTAACCACCATTTTCACAAGCTGTTTTCGTTGTCGTAAATTGAATACTGACAGTCAGACGATAATTGACATCACTTTGTTTTGCTTGATTGCCAATAAAGGTGTCAACAAGATTGTCCGTATCAACCCATTTCCATAATAGAGAAATCTCTTTTTTCTCATTCTGAGGAATGGTAAGAGGAACTTCAATCACATTCTTGGTAAGATTGCCTGTCTTTTCCGTTTTCGCATGACGATGCAAAATCACATACTGGTCATTGGAATTACCAAAATAGTACTGATTCAAGTCTTTGATGATATATCCCATGTTTAAACAATCCTGCTCATTCATACAGATGGTTTCTTCTTCTAAGGTAATGCTTTTGATTTCAATCGTTTGTGAGCTATTGTTTACAAGTTCCATGCGATAAGAACCAAAAGCTCCTGGATAAATGATTTTATCGCGATTGTAAAGTTGGAAATACTCTTCATTATGAAAGAGGTCCACATCGGTCAAGTAAAGATTTTTTTCTTCAAGAACCGGTTCCTCAGATGGTGTTTGTTGATAAACAGCATATAGAATAGTATCTTCTTGTATCGTAATGGTAGTATCATATTCCACTGTCTTGCTTGTTTTGTCTTTACTGAAGCCTATCAAGGCATAATGTAGACAGTTTTCATCTTCTAAGTATCCTTGGATGTACTCGGTCAAATCAAATGGCATGTCCTCTTTTCCTAGTTGGAATGTATAGGTTGTCGTAAACAAATCAAAGTAACCACCATTGGCATCAAGTGTTAAGAGGTATTTTTGTGTAACTTGAATCGTAATTTCCACATCGCTTACTTCTTCTCCATAAACATATCCTTTTGCTCGGAGCGTGCCACTTTTTTTCGTTTCTAAAACGACATTCAAAGAATGACTACCTGTTACATCTTGAACAGTAAACTGGTCACTATCAAAGTACAAATCAATATAAACATCTTCGTTGCCCTCTTCATAAATACGAATGCCTTTGGCATCTTCTAAAGGCTTCCAACGAACATTTTCAGGTTGACTAAAGAAGTTATTGTAAAAGACGAGATTCCGGTTGGATTGCTCTGATGTTTGGTCAACATCATAATGATTGGTTGGTGTTGTTAAGTAATAATTACTTGCTTTGAAAGTCACTTCTGCCTGCGCTGTTTCTCCATGATAAGTCGCAGAGAATGTCAACTTCTTCCCATCCATCTCACTGTCAGGAATCACTTCGATATATCCTTGATGAACTTCAACGGTTCCCGAAAAAGTACCTCCCTCCCAAGTCACTACGACATCTTCTTCCTGATAGTCTTCTGCTTCTAATGGAAGATTGTCTTCATAAACCGTATAAGGAATTGAATGGCGATTGTTCGTAGAAAACTGGTAATTTTCGTTATCAAACTGGAGTGTTCTTTTCTTTTTATGCACATATAGAATATAGGTATTCTTGACATTGTCTTCACTTGTCACTGTAATTTCAATCGTATGGTCCCCTGCTTCTAGGTTCAAATCTTCTAAAGAAGAAACCGTTTTTCCATCGACTTGATAAGTAACTGTACTTCTTGCATCTGCTAAAACAGCTTGAAGAGTTAGGCTTTCCTCATCATATGGAATTTCTAAATGATAGGTCTTATTCTGTGGTTCAAATTTTTCTTGGAATGTGCCACTTGAAGCAGTCAAATCTTTTAACTGATTATTGGTACTCTTTTGTTTATCAATAGTAACCGTATACGTTCTTGTATTTCCATCATCATCGGTAACGACAATTTCAACTTCATTTTGTCCTGTTTGAAGCGGTAAATCTTTTAAATCAGAAACTTCCTGTCCTCGATAACGATATTGAACTTTGGCATTTTTCTCTTTCGGAACAGCATTCATATCGATATGGTCAACATCAGCATCCACTGTCACTTGATAGTTTAAAACATCCGGGTCAAAACGCGGTGTTAAAGTCCCCTCACTCACGGTGAGTTGTCCTAATGCATTGTCTTTGACAGGCGTTCTTGCACTTCGTTCAATGGTGACGGTATAAGTTGTTGTACTTCCATCTTCCGCAGTCACGAGGATAGTGACTTCATTGGTTCCTACTTTCAAAGCCAAATCTTCCAAGGAAGAAACAGTTTTACCATTGTAACGATATTGCACTTTGGCTTTGGAAGAATGTGGAATGGCTTCTAAAGTCACATGGTCCACTTGATTTTCTACAGAAAGATAATAATCATGTACTTGAGATTGAAAAGATAGTTTTCCTTGGTTGGTCTTTAAACTTTTAAGCGCACTATCATGACTTTTTTGAGAAGCAGAGGCACTGGAAGATGTTTTGGAAGAGCTTGCTTGTGGATTTTGGTCTGTAATGGTCAGCTCATAAGTGGTACTATAACTTCCATAATTATCCGTCACGGTGACAGTCACAGTAACATGTCCTTTTTTCTTTCCAACAATATGAATTCTTCCCTCTTCTACCGTAACACTGGCAATAGAAGAATCACTCACTTTCGCACTGACTTTTCCTGCCGTTCCTCCGACAAAATAAGATACATAAAGAGAACGATTTCCACTTAAATAAATCGTACCACTTTGACTCGATAACGTGATATATCTTTGACTTGCTTTTATCGTAACTTTAGTCGTTGCGCGATAGATTTTTCCATTGGTCGCTGTATCTAAAGTTACAGTCACTTTTCCTTTTTTCTTGACCTTTAAAACAACATATCCATTTTTCACAACACATGTTGCGATTTTAGAATCACTGGTTTTACAAGTGAATTTTTTAGGATGAATCTGTTGATAATAATAAGTGAGTTTTCCATCTTCTTCCCCTAAATAAAATTGATATTGCTCTGCATCAAATTTTAAATTTTGATTGAGAATGATTTCTTTATCATTGGTATCATCATCAATTTTCACTTCTGTTTCCTGCATAAAAGGAAATCCGATTCTTCCCCAAAATTTTGAAGTACAACTAGTTAGAAGTAAAAGAATAATAATGATGATAACGATAATCATAATTATTATTTTTCTTCTTCTATTGTCATTGTCATCATCATTATGATTATTTTGTTGCATTATCCTTTTACCTCCCTTTCTCCTGTTTAAGTTCCAAATAAATCCATGAAAAGTCATGGACTTATTTGAAAGTTAAACGAGTTAACTTTCATTTTCATCATTACGCTTCAACTGTATCAAGTTGTGTTGCAGTAACTTTTACTTTGATGGTAACTTTAGCAGTACCAGCATCTCCTTTGGTTGTATCATTTGTATCATCACTAGAATCAAATTGCCATTCCCAATGCAATTTAACAGTTCCCAACCTATCAGCTAATGTGTCAGTTGGTAATACTTTCGCAATACTAAGGTCTGTACCAAAGTTAGACTTTAAAGCATCAAAATTTGCATATTGTTTTCCACCTGATGATAAAGCCTCCTCGTATGATGTAGCATCGCCTGTCCAAAAACGAAGTTTACCCGTTTCATCTTGACTTCCCTCATCAATTGCAACATCTAATTTATAGGCAACTTCTGGAGCAGCCTCGTCATTAATCTGAAAAGTATAAACACCTGTGGTACCTGGAGCAACCAATTTTTCACTTTTATGATAAACAGCGTTATTATCATAACTACTTTTGAATAAATCAACGGTCATCGTTTTTCCAATACCCCATTTTGCAACTCTTGCTTCATCACTTCCAGTTGCTTCAGTAACATACTTTGCATAAGTTCCACTTACTGATGAAGCTGTAACAGCAACGGCAGCAAATAATGCAAATAATGCTATCATTTTCTTTTTCATTCTTTTCACCTCCTTTACTTTATTTTTAGCGCATAAATTTTTATGCATAGGAATTTATGCGATTCCTAATCTATGTAAACGCTATTACTAGCTGTTTACCAAATTTTACTTCGACTTTTTATCGTCTTTCTTTGTTTTGACAGGCTTTTTCTCGGTTTTTGTTGTTGCTTTTTCTTCTTCCTGTTTGGCCTGTTCTTCTTTCATTTTCTTATATTCTAAATATTCTTGTCTTTCAAGGTCTCTTTGTTTCTTATTCGAAATCGTAAAGCCAAGAATAAAGATAAGCGTAATTCCCATCACAATAATAATGACGGTTGTTGGTTGTGCAAGACTGTTCATAAGTTGACCAAAATGAGCAATTCTTAACACATAGATTCCCTCAACATCTTCATAGGCAACCATGTTTTGGTCTTGGGTATTATTGTTATCACCTTTGGTAATGAAATAAGGTTTTCCGTTATCTTCAACAATGTCAATAATTCGGTGTGTTGTTACAGTATCTTCTGCATCACGGAAAGCAATGACATCATTTTCTTTTAAAGTTTTAGGGTCTACGATTTTCGCAATAATTAAATCGCCTTTATAAATTTCTGTTTCCATAGAACCTGATAAAACAATAAAAGGTTTATATCCAAATACGCTTGGAATTTTTTTAGGATTTGTCTTCGCTTGAAACATAATCCATAGATTGATGATTAAGATAGGTACTAAGATGATGCAAGCTATTAAAATAGCCCAGTTACTAATACTTTTATACCATTTTTTCTTCATTTTCATTCTTCTTCCCCTTTTCCTTAAACGCTATGATTAAAAGCGTGTCCTAATGTCAATTGAAAGACCTTTTGTTTTTCGTCAAGACAAGCGACTTCGAGATGCGTTGCCTCTGTTGGAACTTCTTGTTCTCTATTGGCAGTTTCTACTTCTGTTTCTAACACTGTTTCTTGTGGTGTTACCTTTATTGTAGAGGGTTGTTCTTGGGCTAGACTATTCGAAAGTGCTTCTTCATATGCACAACCTGTGTTAGAACATTTTCTAGAATTGGTATCCCAGTCCCGATAAAGTACGTGTGGCATATCCGGTCCATAACTAACTGTTTTTCCACAGATTTTACAATCATATCGAACTCGATAACAAACATCTTTTGTTCCAACAAACACCGTTACTGGAGTTCCCTCAATACAAGTATGATAGCTTCTTGTATAACCGCAGCCCTCATTTTCACAAGTTTGTAAATAAGTGCCATCGCCTTGTGGAACACCACTATTGAATGAATGGGCTTCTTGCTTGGTGGATTCACAACCACTACATTGATAATATTCGTAATTTTCATCTGTGCTTTGTAAGACATAATTGTGTTCAGGAACCAATTCAACTTCTTCATAATCACAACCTGGAGTTTGACATTCTTTCACTTTATTATGTGTTCCTGGAGTGACAGTTCCCTCTGTCAATTGATGGCTTTTCGTAGTCGTTTCTCCACAATCACATTCCCAATATTCCTCAGTACCCTCAAAATTTTTAAAGGTATCAAAATGATGGTCTGTATGGAGTTGTCGTGTTTCATAATCGCAGCCTGGAGTTTCGCATTCACGAACGACTTCATGCGTTGCTTTATCAAAAGTTTCTGCGCCTAGTGTATGTGCTTTGGTTAAAGGCGCTCCACAGTCACACTCCCAATTTTCTTGCTCTCCTGTAGAGCCTTTGAAAACTGCATAAGTATGTGGGGTGTGCGCTTCTCTTATTTCATAATCACAACCTGGAGTTTGACATTCTTGAACAACTTCATGGGTTGTTTTATCAAAGGTCTTTTCTCCTAATGTATGTGCTTTGGTCAAAGGTGCTCCACATTCGCATTCCCAATTTTCTTGATTTCCAGCAGAACCTTTGAATGTTGTATAAGTATGTGGCGTATGAGCGGTTCTTTTTTCATAGTCACAACCTGGAGTTTGGCATTTTTCCACAACTTCGTGGGTTGTTTTATCGAGTGTTTTGCTTCCTAAAGTGTGATTCTTTTTAATCGGTTGTCCACACTCTGTACATTCCCAATTTTCTTGGTCACCCGCAGAACCTTTAAAGGTCGTATAAGTATGTGGCGTATGGGCAGTTCTCTTTTCATAATCACAGCCTGGATTTTGACATTCTTCTACAACTTGATGCGTGGTCTTATCTATTTTTTGTTTTCCTAATGTATGATTTTTCGTAGTGGTTGCTCCACAGTCACATTCCCATGTTTCTCCTGTATTGGTATAACTTTTTAATTTTGCAAAGTTGTGTTGATGTTGATTCACAGTTTGTTGATATCCACAACCTTGATGTGTACAGCGATAAGTCTTACTACCATCAAAGTTTTCTGTTATTTGTAAAGCATGGGTTGTTTTAATTTCTTGTCCACAGCCTGTACAATCTCTATATTCATACTGTGCATCATACTTTTCAATCGCACCATTTACGTGGACATGTCTTT
>CANQOD010000053.1 GCA_947625395.1 uncultured Bacilli bacterium | reverse complement strand
AGAAATATCTCATTTGATAATCAGGTACATTTTTTTGTTAGGAGTAGTATGTCAATTCAGAATAAAATCGGGGGGGGTAGTTTAAAAGATATAATGACATCAGAATGAGGGTGTCATAAATGAAAGAAAGAAGAAAATTTGAGAAAAGTTATCTGATTGTGCTTGGCATCATCAGTCTTTTTTTGGTTGTGGGATATTCGAGTTATGCTTTGTTCACAGTCAAAAAAGAAAATAAAGAGGCCATCCGCATTGTGACAGGGACACTAACTGGAACACTCACTTCAGAAGATAGTGCTTTTCAAGAAAATAAAATTACAGTGGATGCCAATACTAAGAAAGACATTACAATCACACTTACGAATAATAATTCTATTCAAGCAAAGTTGAATTTCTATTACTTAGATAATATCAGTGAGAAAGTGCATATCAATTATTATAAGGATACACCAAATCGACCACCTACCAAAGAGGGAATAGTTTTAGACCAAGGAGCCAGTGAAAGTTATCATTTAAGAATTTATAACTTAACGAGTTCCAATGTAGCGGTTGAATTTAGAAGTGATGGAGGATTTTCAAACAGAGAACTTTCATTTCCAAATAATGGTAAAACAATTGAAGGAATTGTAGTAGAAGTAGAAGCCCCAGCATCGAATATGATACCTGTTGTGTATGATGAAAGTAAATGGGTAAAGACGAGCTATAATCAAGAGAATTGGTATGATTATGATAAACAAGAATGGGCGAATGCGGTAACAGTCACGAATGGAACTCGCGCAAATTATCAGAAAGCTAGTAATGGAACTGAAGTGAAGATGACAGATATCTTACAGATGTGGGTATGGATACCGCGATACAGTTATACGATTAAGAGTGAAGATGGAGTACATTACTATGGAAAGAAAGAAGAAGGACGAAAGGACGATCCAAGTCTAACCTTACCAGGAGAAATCGATGTAAAGTTTATCGATGTTAGTACTACTGACAATGGAAGCGCACAATATAAAGGAGAAGAACCTGATGGATGGTATACACCACCTGGTTTTACTTTTGGAGGAACAGAACTTTCTGGAATCTGGGTCGGTAAATTTGAAACTGGATATAGTAGTGGAAATGGAACTGGAGTTGGAGTTTCTAGTACAACAGCTGCACAAAGCGATACCGAAGAACCGAATAAAGCAATTATAAAGCCCAACGTTTATAGTTGGCGAAATATTCGAGTATCAACATTGGATTTAGTTTCACGGCGAATGACAGCATCTGGCAATGTATTTGGATTTGACCAAAGTACGTATGATAGTCATGCGATGAAAAATAGTGAATGGGCTTTGATATCGTATCTTACACAGAGCAAATATGGAAAATATGGGAATTTCCTCTACAGTGGAGCAAATAAAGAAGTGTATATGAATACTTATAACGTCTATATGACAGGCTGCTCTAGTGGTTTATCAAGTGCTACAAGTGTTACTACATGTGGAAATACTTATAATGTAATGATTGACCAAGGCGGAGGGAAAGGCTACGCTGGAGGAGGCGCATCCAGTACAGGAAACATTACGGGAATTTATGATCTCAATGGAGGAGCTTGGGAATATACCATGGGCATTTTAAACAAAAGATCTGGATACTCGACAGCATTGAATTCAGGTTATACAGGCCAATTATCAGATGGCACCTCTTATCAAGGACGGAGTTGGCCTGATGCAAAATATTATGATCTTTATACAAGTGATGATCCCAACACAGCTTGTGGAGGAAATCTTTGCAAAGGTCATGCTTTAAATGAAACAGCAGGATGGTATAGTGACTCTTCTAGAATGGTAGATGTGGGTGCTCCGTGGCTACTTCGTGGCGGTAATCAGACAAGTGGTATATTAGTTACTGGCATTTTTTCCTGTGGCTTGCATCATGGATATGCATATCTTGCATATTCCTTTCGCCAAATCTTGTCTCCAATGTAAAAATGCCGATTTAGAATAAAATCGGGGGGGGTAGTTTAAAAGATATAATGACATCAGAATGAGGGTGTCATAAATGAAAGAATGGATAAAAGAACATAAGAAAGTACTAGGAATTCTAGTTCTTTTTGTTGTTCTGTTTATAGGAATCAGCTATGCTTGGTTAAGGCTAACAGTAATAGGAAAACAGAAAATAACACTTCGAGGAAATCATTTAGATGTTATCTTAGTAGAAACGAATGGAGATTTAACACTAGAAAATACAATTCCTGTTGTTGACGGTACAGGAAAAATGGGAAGCGCTTTCCAATTTTATATTCAAAATAATAGTTTAGTAGATGTCGATTATGATTTAGTATTAATCGATGATAAAGAAAGACAAAGCGCTTGTGAAGAATGTGAATACATTCCATATAATGATATTCGGTATGAATTAAAGAGAGTGAATCTAGACAAAACAGATAGTTTAACTGAGAATAGAGTCATCGATAATGGAAACTTAAAAAGAGGAGAGAAGAACAGAATTTATTATGAACTTAAAATCTGGTTAGATATCAATGCAGGAAATGAAGCCCAAGGGAAAGTGTTCTATGGGAAAGTAGCAATCAATGCAACCCAAATCAATCAACCAAATGCACCAGTATTAGCCGACAATATGATACCAGTTGTATATGATAGCACTGATAAGCGTTGGGAAAAAGCAAATGTTACAAGTGAGTGGTACAATTATAATCATCAAGAATGGGCAAATGCCGTAACAGTGACTGCAACAAGTCGGAGTGGGTATCAAAAGGCAAGTTCAGGGTCCGAAGTCAAAATGACAGATATCTTACAAATGTGGGTATGGATACCGCGATATAGCTATACCATAAAATCAGAAGATGGGGAACATTATTATGGGAAGAAAGAAGAGGGAAGAATTGATGAACCGAGTCAAGCATTGCCTGGAGAGATAGATGTGAAATTTATTCGAGAAGATGAGAAAGACGAGAGTGGTTCCGCTCAATATACAGGGAAATATGCAACGAATTGGTATACGCCACCTGGCTTCACCTTTGGAACTGAAGAACTACCAGGAATTTGGATCGGTAAGTTTGAAACTGGTATTAAAGAAAGCTGTACACCTGGATATCAAGAAATTAATACAGCTTGTGACTTAGAATATACTTCAATTATTAAACCAAATGTAACAAGTTGGAGAGGTATTCGTGTATCGACATTAGATTTGGTTTCTCGAAAAGTAATAAATACTGGAAACATTTATGGCTTTGACCACAGCACCTATGATAGTCATGCAATAAAGAATACAGAATGGGCACTCATCAGTTATCTCACCCAAAGCAAATATGGAAAGTATGGTAATCCATTATATAGTGGAGCAAATAAAGAAATCTATATGAATAATTATGAGGGATTTGTGACGGGTTGTTCAAGTGGTTTACCAAGTACTACGGGTGCGTCAGCTTGTGGAAATCAGTATGATGTGATGATTGATCGAGGTGGTGGTAAAGGCTATGCCGGAGCTGGAGCCAGCAGTACCGGTAACATCACTGGAATCTATGATTTGAACGGTAGTGCTTGGGATTATATGATGGGAGTTTTAAATAAAAGGTCAGGATATACTACAGCATATAATTCTGGATATGATGGACTGCTTGCTGATGATAAAAACTTTACAGGACGTCCTTGGCCTGCAGAAAAATATTATGATGTATATACCAGTAGTGATCCATTAACAGCTTGCAATGGTGTTCCATGTAAAGGTCATGCTTTAAATGAGACAGCAGGCTGGTATAGTGATAGTGCTGGTATGGTCACGGAAAATGGCCCATGGATAATTCGCAGTGCTCCTTATAATTTAGAATCCGTTACAGGCGTTTTTATGTATAGCGGTTACTATGGTCATGTTCATGTGCAAGTTTCATTCCGCCAAGTCTTAACCCCCATTCAAACTGCATAAATAAAAAAATTTTTTAAAGGATTTATATTATCCGTGAATCTTTTCCTATTTTGTCAAGTCTTCTAATAGACACTAGTAAATTTTCAAATTTATGCTATAATAAGAATAGAGTAGGAGGGTGTTTATATGGGAGATCAATTTAACGAATATGTGTTACAAAATATAAAAAAGGAAGATGTTGATTCTAAACCGATTCAGGAAACAAAAGAAGAACTTACAAGAATTGTCCGCTTTTTAGAGGAAAGCAATACAGAAAAGCAGGCAGATAAAAAGACCGTATTAATGAACCAAGTCAACACGGAAATTGGTTTTTTAAATCAGCTTTCTCTTCGAACTGCACACCCTTATTTAACTCCTATTTTACAAGAAATTCATGCCCATCAACAAACATATATTCAGCAAATGAACCAAGCAAGAGAAATAACAGATGAACAAACACTTATCCAAACTTTGGAAGCTTTAAATGCGACAGTTTCAGATTATTACAAGCAAGTCAAAGAAAAAATGATGACAACAGTCAAAGACAGTTTGGCTGCGATTGAAGAACGAGAAAGCTTATTAAAGGAGATTGAAGACCTAACAAGTCGTGTGGATCAATATGCTGCCAATGCAACCACAGAAGATCAAAAAGCCATGGTCAAAACTTTAGCAGACCTTTATATGCAAGCCATGCAAGAAGATATTCACACATTAGAGGGCATTCAACATGAAGTTGCTTTATTAAAAGAATGGAAAATGAATGCCAGCCCAATTTTAGAGGAAAAGGCGACCCCACAAATTCCTGCAGCTTCTCAAGCAGATTCAACAAGTTTTCCTTTATTTGAAAAAATGACAGATCAAATTGTAAGTTATCAAATGATTCAGGAAAATGGTAAAACCTATGTTAAATATGTATTAGAAAATGGAAAATATTATTTTGCTATCGTAGAAAGTCAAGAACAAGTCGAACAAGTATATAAAAATTTTGAACAAAATGCCCAACTTTCTCAGGAACAAACCAAAGAAGCTTGGCAAAAAAATTTAGAAACAATTGTCTTTTGTCTTCAAGTGTATTATGTCTTAAATGAATTTGTTCGGTATCAAGAAGTTTCTAATCGTGGTCAAATCACGAAAGAAAAAGGCGAAGAAATCAATAAATATAAAAATATGTTGGCTTTTATGGAAGAAAATGTTTTAACTCCATATTTAGCTTATGCAGATCATTTAGCGAAGCAAGTATTAGTCAATGAAAATAGTGTGACGACATTCTATTCCAATCAAGAACCATCTCAAGAAGTAACAAAAGGCAAAGTCCAAGAATTAATTGTTTCTATTTTAGGTAATCAAGAAGCTCAAAAAGAATTTACAACGAGAGATATTTTAGAAACTTTGTATCCAATAAAAGAAGAAGATTATCTTGCGAAAATTGAAAAAGAAGCGACCCCAATGGGACATGAAATGCAGGAAATTGCGATGACAGAAACACCACAAGAACAAGGAAAAGAAGAAGTCCCTGTCCCAGTGGAACCCACACCTTCCACCCAGGAACAACCTACAGTTTCTACCAACTATGATGCCATGGAGAATTATTTGAATACAAGAAAACAAGCAATCTCTTCTTCGCTTCCACCTACTGAAACGGCAACGCTCTCTAAAAAAGAGGAGAGCCCAATGTATAAAGATATGAATGGATATTTGGACATGGAAGAAGCAACTCAAGTAACCAATTTAGTCTATCAAACGCAAAATCCAGGACAAGGAACCAATGCGAAAATTGCTTTCTTGAAAGAAGGAAATACAGGAGGATTTACCTCTAAATATCATGCACGAGAACTAGCCTCTAGTGTCAATCGAAATGACTATTTTTATCAAATGTTAGTACAATCTATCAAAGATTATGCGACTTTTAATGAACAACGTAAGAGAAATCAACAATTTGGAGCCGGCATTGAAAATTTATTTAGTATTGTCGGACAAGAAGTCTTGGAAGAACAGTTTGATGTTACAAGACTTGTCAACAACATCATGGAAGATGATACAATGTTGGTTGCGCTTGCCAAGAATTTTGATGGTCGTTATTTAGTACCTAATAAAGGAGATGAACCTCTGTTTGAAACCGTCTTAAAAGATTACGAACAGGGAAATCCAATGTTTGCTACAAAAGTTCAACAGGCCCTTACAACGTTACGGGATCAGTTTAAGCATGCTGGATATCAAGTGCCAACAAAAAGCAGTATCGTTCAAATTCAAATTCCAAGTGGAAAAGTTGCGGCATAATGCTTGCAAAATAAAAACTTTTTCTATATAATAACACTATCTTCTTGTGGGAAGAGTAAAAAAGATTTCTGCAATTCAGAGACTCTATGGTTGGTGAAAATAGAGAAAAGAGCTTTTTGAAAGACACCCAATCAACAAGAAGCGTATCCTTGCGTTAAAAGAAATAAGAAGCAAAAAAGGTGGCACCACGGGGAAACTCGTCCTTTAAAAAGGTGCTTTTTGTTTGGAGGAGGAATTATGATTACAAAACCAAAAGGCTGTTATGATATTTATGGAAAAGAAGGAAGATATTTTCAAAAAATCAATGAAGTGGTCAGTTTACTTGCTGAAGTGTATCACTATGATTTTATTCGAACTCCGATTTTTGAATCCAGTGAATTGTTCCATAGGGGAATGGGTGAAACAAGTGACGTTGTCAAAAAAGAAATGTATGATTTTGAAGATAAAGGCGGTCGACCAATCACTTTACGACCAGAGGGGACTGCTGGCGTTGTTCGAGCATACATTGAAAATAAAATGTATGGAGATGCAACACAACCAATCAAGTTTTACTACAGTGGCACAATGTATCGTTATGAAAGACCACAATCTGGTCGTGACCGAGAATTGACACAGTTTGGCCTAGAGTTACTTGGAAGCGCTGACCCCATTGCTGATGCTGAAATCATTTCTTTTGGTTATCAAGTCTATCAGCTGCTTGGTCTTAAAAATGTGAAAGTGAAAATCAATACGCTAGGAGATAGAGCATCTAGAGAAACCTATCGGGAAAAATTAATTGCCTATTTTAAACCTTATATCAATGATTTTTGTGAGGACTGTAAGGCCCGATTATTAGAAAACCCACTGCGTATTTTAGATTGTAAAGTAGATCAGGGAAATCCTATTTTAAAAGAAGCTCCTAAAACAATCGATTTTCTGAATCAAACGAGTCAAAAACACTTTCAAGATGTTTGTGACTATTTGGATATTTTAAGTATTCCATACGAGATTGATTCGACAATCGTTCGAGGACTTGATTATTATAATCATACCGTGTTTGAATATATTGCGGAAATTGATGGTAAGGAGTTAGCCATTGGTGGTGGGGGTCGTTATAACGGCTTAGTAACACTTTTAGGAGGCCCTGAAACACCATGTGTTGGCTTTGCATCTGGCATTGGAAGAGTTGCTTTAGCTATGCAAGAAGAGGGAATCGAATTAGAAGAGGATACCCTTGATGCCTATCTTCTTTATGTCAATGATGAAGAAAAAAAGTATGCCATCTATTTAGCCCAAGAATTACGTCTTGCTGGCTTTAAAGTTGAAACAGAATATTTAGGAAGAAGTTTAAAAGCGCAGTTCAAACAAGCAGATCGCCTACAGGCTTCTTTCTTAATCATATTAAATAGCGAAGAACTCGATAACAATGAAGTCAAAGTCAAAAACAATCATACCAAGGAAGAAGAATTGGTTAACTTAGATACTTTAATTTATTATTTAGATGAGCAATTACCAACGATGCATGAGGAAGAAGAATGCGATTGTGGTCATCATCACGAGGAGGAGTAAAAATGAGAATTACATTAAAAGAATTAGAAAACCATAAAGGAGAAAATTTAACCATTCAAGGATTTGTAGAGAATATCAGAGATTTACAATATGTACAGTTTGTTATCTTAAGAGA
>CANQOD010000052.1 GCA_947625395.1 uncultured Bacilli bacterium | reverse complement strand
CTCTCACGAATAGTGACTGTTCCATGGTCCAAAGTATCTTGGTCAATCGTGACACAAAAAGGCGTTCCAATCGCGTCTTGTCGACGATACCGTTTTCCAATACTTCCTGTTTCATCATAGCTGACTGGAAAAGCTTTTGATAACATTTGATAGACTTCATGGGCTTTCTGTGAATGGTATTTTTTAACCAGTGGCAAAACAGATGCTTGATAAGGAGCTAGATAAGGATGGAAGTGCATCACTTCCCGTGTTTCTCCATTTTCTAACGTTTCCTCTTCATAGCATTGGTCCAAGAGAGCTAACACCAAACGGTCACATCCCACTGTCGACTCAATGATATAAGGAATGTATTTTTCATTCGTTTCCGCATCTTGATAGAGTTGACTTTCTTTCGAATATTCTTGATGACGCGATAAATCATAATCCGTACGATTGTGTGTTCCATTAATTTCTCCCCATCCAAAACAAAACTGATATTCAATATCACAAGCTTCTTTGGCATAATGGGCAAGTTTTTCATGGTCATGGTAACGGAGCTTGTCTTTAGAAAGACCTAAATCGATAAAAAACTGTTTGGCATATTCTTTAAAGTAAGCATAAAGTGCACTGTCTGTTCCCTCTTTACAGAAAGTTTGGTATTCCATCTGTTCAAATTCAATGGTTCTAAAAGTAAAGTTTCCAGGAGTAATTTCATTTCGGAACGCTTTTCCAACTTGGCCAATGCTAAATGGCAACTTTGCGCGCATCGACCTTTGAACATTTAAAAAATTTACATATTCCCCTTGCGCATTTTCAGGACGTAAATAAATCTTGCTTTTTGCGTCTTCTGTCACTCCTCGATGGGTTTCAAACATCAAATTGAATTGACGAATATCCGTAAAATCACTGGCACCACAGTCTGGACATGGGACATGATGTTCTTGAATATAGGCAATCATTTCTTCTTGACTCATGCCATCGGCTTTTGCTTCCGGGTCAAACGCATCAATTAAATTATCCGCACGATGTCTTTTTTTACATTTTTTACAGTCAATTAAGGGGTCTGAAAAACTCTGAACATGACCAGAGGCTTCCCAAACGCGAGGATGCATTAAAATCGCGGCATCGACTTCATAAGCATTCTCCCTTTCCACAATAAAACGTTTGCGCCAAGCATCTTTCACGTTGTTTTTTAAGCGTGACCCTAAAGGACCATAATCCCAAGTATTCGCAAGGCCTCCATAAATTTCGCTTCCCTGATAGATAAATCCATATTGTTTACAGTAAGCAACTAATTTTTCCATGGTTAATTTTGACATTTCATTTCACCTTCCTTGTTCTTTTCTATGCAGCCTTTGATTTTTTCTTGCACCTCTTCAAGTGTCTTTACTTCTTCGAGATAAGCTGTTTGTTCCGCAAGGGAAATCGTGTTTCGATCAACCCCATCTTGAAGAAGCGCTTTAAAAGCATCAAAAGCATGATTTTCATTATAAAAATAGATAGGATATGCTCTTAAAGTCGCCCGCACTTCTTCTCGAAAAGCAAGAATTTCTGAAAGTGTTCCACTTCCACCGTCTAGAAAAAGCGCGAAATCGCTTTCGAAAAAGCAGCGCTTTGTCCGGTCAAAAGTTGTTTTTTCAATCACAACTTGCGCACCAGGATATTGTGCTTGTTCGTTTTCTCTTGTAGCATTTAAAAGAATCAAAACTGCTTTTCCATTTTGGACAAATGCTTCATAACAAAGCTTCATCAAGCCGGAAGAAGCACCTCCTAAAACTAAATCAACGCCTTGTTCTCGGGCAAGGACTTCAATCACTTTTTGACAATGCAGCCAACTTTCTTTTGACAAGTCTTCTAAAGAACTACAACCAATAAAAACTCTCATACTCAATCACCACTTTCTAATAAAAAAGAAAAAGAGACCTATCTGTAAGGACAAAATAGACTTTCTATTCTGCGGTTCCACCTTACTTATTCTATCATAGAATCCCTCGTTATTTTGGCATTGCTAGAGGTTTCCAAGCCTCGTCATCGCATCCACAATTTTAGTATACTTTTATTTTCTTTTTCTGGCAAGCTATTTCCGTAGAATTTCCTTA
This sequence comes from uncultured Bacilli bacterium, assembly GCA_947625395.1. Classification (GTDB taxonomy): domain Bacteria; phylum Bacillota_I; class Bacilli_A; order RF39; family UBA660; genus CANQVB01. The sequence continues at coordinate 5,778 of CANQOD010000052.1, read as the reverse complement.
AAAAATTGTTTGGAAGAGGGTCCCTCATAAGTAGCCTGTGTTGAACAAAAATCATTGTAGCCTCGATCAACAAAGCAACTATCAACACCCATTTGTTCTGCTTCAAAAACACGTTGCTTAGAAGTGGTTAACACTAAAATTCCTTGATAATCACTGAATCTTGTTTGATAAATCATCTCAGCAATAGGTAATTCTTGTTCGAAAACAGCATGAACAGGTAAAAAAGAAGCAATGATTTTTTCTCTTTTTTGCTCTTTCGAAAGGGATGTTTTGGAAACAACATAGATTTCTTTCCCACTCAAATAGGTACTCATTTCACTGTCTAACAATGGCTCTAATGCTTCTAAGATGACATCTTCTATAATTAAAATCTTTTTATTTTGCATGATAACACCCCAATTAAAGCCCTATTATAACATATTTTTATCAATTTGCAATCTTATGACTTGCTTTTTCCTTTTTAAAAACAGCAAGAAAAAAGGAATTTAGACTGCATGCTAGAAAAAGAGATGCGACCACATCCGAAAAATAATGGACGCCTAAAGAGAGTCTTGAAAGTGGAATCATAAGAAGAAGAAACAGACAAAGGAATTGCCCCAGTCTTCTCAAACTTTTTCGTTGGACCTGCTTTGTAATCCAAACCAGCAACAAAGAATAGAAACAGATTCCCACCATTGTATGTCCACTTGGATAACTGTAATCCATTGGAAGTGAGCCAAAAAATGGGAGGGCTCTTTCCCGATGAATCAGGTATTTAAGAAGCTGAGAAAGAAAGGTAGAAATCACTAAATTGCAAAGAAAATAGACTTTTACCCTAATAGTTGACAAGAAAAAAAGCAGCACAACAGTAAGCGGAACTAAAAAGGAAAATGAAGCCAAAAAGGAACAAAAAGTAGCAAAACGATAAAGAAAAGGATTGCCAAGGGAGGCGAAAAAAGCTCGTATGAAAGTATCCACTTCTTCAAGTGCTCCAACTAGATAAAGCCCAGTCCAAAGAAGAAACAAGCAAAGAAACAAACACCCATAGAAAAGAGATTTTTTCATTCTGCCAACCTCATTTCTTCGTTTTTTCTAATCTTTTTGACATCTCTTAACATTCGTTTGCTTTTAGTGATGACTCCCGTATATTTCTCATAATATTCTTCTAAAAAAGTATCGATTTCTTTGACACTTTCTTGAGAAACATCAATCTTCGTAATTTTAGAAATATCTACATAGTAGTACATTCTCAATAATTTAATGGTATTCGAAGAAACAATCCGGTCCACTCCACTTTGAAAACAAGACCCACAAAGGAGTCCGCCTTTATCACTACTGATGGTAACGATATTCTTCTGATTCCCACAAACAGCACAACCATCAAGACTAGGTAAAACACCTAAATGGGCTAACATCTTCACTTCATAAATATTGGTAAGCGTAGAAGCATCCATGCCCTCTTCAATTTTCGCAAGCACTGCCACTAACAAATCCAGTACACACGTATCAGGACCTTGTTTGACGACTTGATAAGTTAAATCAACTAAGTAAGAAGCATAGCTCACTCGCTCCAAATCCATGGTCGTTTTTAAATACCCATTTTCAACATCAAGTCCAATCAAAGTCGAAAGGCCATGTTCCTTATAATAAAGATGGTAAGTCCCATAAATTAATTTTCTAGAAACGGCCCGCAATTTGCTTTTAATCTGTCGACAACTTTTGGATAATACGCCAATCAGTCCATATTCTTCTGTATAAACATTTAAAATTTTACTCGATTCACTATAATTTGTTTCACTAAGACAAATTCCCTTTACGCTTATGATTTTCATTTTCATCACTTCTTTGTTTCATTTTCTGTTGGAAAAGATAATAATTAATATTGCCTGTTTCTTTAAATAATTTCCATAAAATTTCTTCCATTTTGTTTCACCTATTTATAAAATGGGTGAAACAAGTCTTTTTTATTCATCGTCTTGAAGACCAAGTTCTAAAAAGTATTTTTCTTCATCACGCCAATGTTCGATTGTTTTGACATACGTTTCTAAAAAAACTTTTTTTCCTAAAAACGACTCCATTTCCTTTCGGGCAGCACGACCCACTTCTTTGAGCATTTGTCCTTGCTTCCCAATGATTATTTTCTTTAAATTCTCTCGGTCAACTACAATTAAAACACGGATATGAACTAGATTTTCTTCCTCTTCAAAGGCTTCGACAGAACAAGTGACACTATGAGGAACTTCATCATGCAATCGTTCCATGAGTTTTTCTCTAACAAATTCTGCCATGATAAAGCGAACACTCACATTGGTCAGTTCATCGCCCTCAAAAATCTTTTCTCCTTCAGGAAGCGTCTTCTTAATCACTTTTAAAAGCGTATCGGTATTGTCCTTTTTAAGTGCAGAAATCGGAATGATTTCTTGAAAAGGAAACGCATCTTTCGCTTGGTCAATGATTCGAAGTAATTCTTCTTTCTTCATCCGGTCAATTTTATTTAAGACAAGAAAGACAGGAACTTTACTTTCTTTTAGTTTATTTAAAATAAACAAATCCCCTTTTCCCATGCCTTGAGAAGCATCGATTAAAAATAAAATAAGGTCCACTCCATCCAATCCATTTTGATAAGCTTTTTTGTTGAGTAAACTTCCTAATTTATGGGTTGGCTTATGAATACCTGGCGTATCAACAAACACAATTTGAGCCTCTTCATCTTCATAAATTCCTTGAATCACGTTTCTCGTCGTAGAAGCGACACGAGAAGTGATGGCTAAATGCAGATTCATTAAACTATTTAATAACGTACTTTTGCCAACATTGGGTCTTCCTACAAAAGAAACAACGCCTACTTTCATTTAAAACACCTACTCTCTTGTAATGTTATTTGCTGCTAAGACAGCTTCTTGTCGAGCAAACATCACTTTTTCCTCTTCTTCGTTTTGATGGTCATAACCTAAAAGATGATAAAAACCATGGACTGCTAAAAAGGAAAGTTCTCGTTTCAAGGAATGTCCATATTCGAGTGCTTGGCTTTTTGCTTTTTCAAGACAGATATAAATATCACCTAAAATACGTAAATCTGCGGGCAATTTTACCGTATCTTCATCTTCTAAAGCAAATGTGATGACATCTGTCACACGGTCGATGCCTCGATAAGTCCGATTAAGAGTGTGAATTTTCTCTTGATCAACGAGGATTACATTGAAACTGGCATGGGCAATTTGTTCCATTTGACAAGCACTTTCTAACACTTTTTTGACATCCTTTAATTCGGCAATTTTTTCATTTGTTTCATTATAAATTGCAATTTCATTTTCCATAAAGTTCCTCCTATAAAATCGTAATAACAAGTCCTAATAGCACAATGGATAGGACATTTAAAAACCAAGTTGCTCGAAAGACTTTTGGCCAAAAGTCTGCGATTTTCTCTAAGAAAAAATAAACATAATAACCTAAGGTACCACCCACTAAGTTCAAGAGAATATCATCGACATCAAAAACACGTCCAATCATAAGTTGTGTGCTTTCAATCGCAATCGAAGCAATCAAAGTAAGAAATAGAATCTCATAAGGCTTTTCGCTTTTTAAATAGACACTTGCAAAATAACCATAGGGTAAAAATAAGAGCAAATTACCAAAGACATTTTTTAAAAAAAGACGGCTTCCAAAGGAATATCTGAAAATCTCTTGAAAAGGAACAAAGTTGTTGCCTCCTAAAGAACTGGCATCTTGAAAAGTGACCACCTGGAAAAGACATAAAATATAGATGATAAAACTTAAAGTAAAAAGTTCTTGGTAAAGGACAAAGGGTGTTTTTGTTTTGTAGAGGTAAAAAAGACGAAGCGAAGTTAAGACAACGCAAGAAATAACGACCATGGGTAAAGAGAAAGCAAAGACATTGCCAATTGTGCGTGATAGATTTTCTAGCATAGTAATTACCCCGTTTCTTCTTGTTTTTTGTTTTCTTCAGCAAGGTCTAGTTGTGCAAGCGATTGATAGGTTGTAATCTCCTCTTTCACTTTGAAAAAGACCTCTACATATATTTTACTTCCTTTCTGTTCTTTTTTCAAAACTTTTTGGAAAGTTATCGTGCTATTCTCTTTTAACTTGACTTTCAACTTTTCTTTTGCTTGTTTGATGGCTGCTTGTTCGCCTGTTTGTAAATTATAGTGTTTGAAAAGAATCTCAGTGGGAACAATGGTTTCATAGCGTAAAGAAATGGGCAGTAAAGGACTTTGAAAAAGAAGGATTGCATCTCTTGTACGATAGGTGTTTTTCTCTAGTGTAAATGCGGAATCAAGAAAATGGAAAATCCATCTTTTTTTCGGCTTTCCAAGAATTTTTTCCTCTTGATGATTGATGGGCAATAAAACAGAAACGGTATACCAAACTTCTCCAAAGACTTCCCCTTTCGCTTTGACTTTGCTTTTGGCTTCTTCTTCCTTATGAATAATTCCACTAATTAAAAGATCTCCTTTTTTGACCGTATCAAACTTTTTAGCTACGACTTCGCCTTGTTCTGCCACAATCGATAAAATCATCGCATCTTTGGAAGCAATAATATTTCTAGGAGTGTTGTCTTCCTCTTCTGTTTTCATTTTTCTTTCTTCGACACGCACGTAATATTTTGTTCCTACTTCTTCAATTTCTAGCCATTCAATTTTATCTTTATAAGCTTCTAAGATTTTAGCTTTGACTTTTTCTCTTTCTTGATAAGATAATTTGAAACGAAAAGGACGAACATTTTGTTCTTCTAAAGCTTCTAGGAGTAGTGTGCGGATTTCTTCTTTCGTATGGACAACTTCAATTTTCCAAATTAAATTTGATAAAAAAAGTAAGAGGCAAAAACCAAGAAAAAGAGCAAGAAGAAAAAGGTGATACCGCTTGAAAAAGAGGATTCCTTTTGCTTTTCCTTTCACCCGAATACATTCGATTTCGTAAGTTGTGCGCATTTTACAAAGTTTTTGATAGCCTTGTTCATCCACTTCAATTTGTAGGATTCCTTGTTGATACGTAATTTGATAAATCGCAATTTTTAAGTGGTTCAATGTTTTTAAAAAGCGACTGTAGTTTTTCCCTTTGATTGCACAAATATAATGGCTTCTATTCATATTCCATCTCTACTTTCAACAAGTGTCCATGAACCATTATTTCATCCTCTAATAATTTAGAAAGCACAAGATTTTTGCCAATAAAAGTCATTTTTAAATGAGGGGCTTGCAGGCGAATTTTTTCATCACTTAAAGATAAAAGTTCTTGGTAATTTATCACATGAATGCGATTTTCAAAAAAAGTAACACGAAATTCATTATCCATAATAAAATTTTTCATTTTTTCTATTTGTTTCATAAACCACTCCTCTTGTATTTAATTTATGAGGATGTCTATTCATTTTAGAAGCAAAAGAAAAAGAGATTTGCATCTCCTTATACATTAGCACTACTAATAGGTGTTAAAACTTGGCGGAAAGAAATTGTAACACTTGCATGACCATAATTTCCATTATATGCAAAAACACCTGAAAGTGAATCATTCCCATAACATCCACCACGATAAAACCATGGAACTGTAGCATTTATCATAACATTCCAATCACCATACCACATTGATGTTTCATTCAAGGCATGACCTTTACAAGAACCATTACAGGCTGTAGATAAATCCATAGATGAGTAAAAATCATAATACTTGCTATCTTTCCAAGCTCTTGTACTTTCTAATAAAGAAGAGCCATCTGTTAATTTTCCTATATATCCTGAATTCCAACTTCCTGATTTATGTCCTGATCTTCTATCCGGATCT
>CANQOD010000051.1 GCA_947625395.1 uncultured Bacilli bacterium | reverse complement strand
TGCACAAAAAAATGAATCTGTGGATAAAACAAATTCATTTTTTTCTTTTGTTCTTAGTTCTTACCGGAACTCAAATATTGAAACTTTGTCAACACTCTGACGTGCTTGATGAAAGCGCGTTTTATGTTATGATGAATGTATCGAGGAAACTTCATACAGTAAAAGGGATAAGCATTCAATTTCAAAAATACACTTATACATGGATGATTCAAATAGATAAGGAGGCATGAAAAGTGAAAGTATTTGCTATTATTGAGATAGGAAGTAATAATACGAAGACACATATTTATGAAAATGGAAAAGTGATATACGAGAATAATGCAACAATAGAATTTAAAAAAAATTATAACAACAATCAAAAAATAGATGAAGACGACTTAAATAAATTATTTACTATAATAGAAAAAGCATTACAATATACAAAAGAAATTCATGTTTATGGATGTAGTATATTTAGAAATATCAATCCTGAAGAATTAAACAATACTAATCTGAAATTAAAAAATAAGTTTAATATAGAAATAGAAGTGGTATCTCAAGAGGATGAAGCAAAATATACAGCGTTGGGATGTTATAACAAAATAAAATATAATGGAAATATTTGTGTATTTATTGGCGGTGGAGGTTCCATTGAATTAATTTTTGTTAATAATGGTAAAGTATTTGATAAGAAATACTATGACTTTGGAGTTGTAGATGTTACACAAAAATTTAGTAGTTTAAAAGAGGATATTCCTAAATGTACTTTTCATGAAGTATATAATTATATTAACGAACTAATTGGAAATATAAATATAGAAGCAGACGTTTTAATATTAGCAGGAGGAGATCATTTATATTGGTACAATAATGCAGGTTATAAGTTATTAGAAAACAGTGTGTATCAATCTGAAAACCAAAAATATATGATAACAAAAGATATGAGTGATGATTATGATCATGATGCTCTTATTACTTCTTTAAATCAAATACGTGAGAAGAGTGATAACCCATTATGGTTTGATGGTTCAAGAGCCATGAAAGTGATTACCAATTTGATATCTAATAAAATTAATGCAAAATATATAATTCCAACAAAAATAAATATGGAAGATGGTTTAAAAGAAAAACTGATAAATCAAAAGGATTAAATTGAAGGCTAATATTTTTATTAAAATAAGTTGTTGTACTTTTAAGACATTAGATTGCTTCTTTACTTGAACTATGCCATGCACATCAGTGCCAAATCTATTTTTCGATTGGTATTTTTCTTTTACAAAGAGTACTTTGAAATAGATTAATAACATCGTCTTGAAAAAATGTATTTGTCTTTTGATTGTAACACCAATATCCATTGCCTGCTGGAGCAAAAGAGATAATGCCATCTCTTTGAATCTGATATTTTTCATAAAATGGATTTTCCCACGAAAGTAGGAAATCCTCTTTTTTCTTTTGAATGATGCAACGTGAAGTTTGCATTCTCTCTTGTTCATTATCTATATCAAAACAATGTTCAGATAACCATACCAATTCGTTATCAGTCTGATAACTATAGGCATGAGAAAATTGGTAAATATTACTAGTCAGCCAAGTTAAATTGTGATAGAAAACATCATCTGTTTCTTGGTTTATAACAAGAACTGTTTTAGAAAAAACGCCCATATAAAATAACTAGGAACAAAATAGAGCTTAGAAATTAAAGAAGAATCCTCTCTGAGTTCTAGCGTTTGCAGTTCTAAATTTCTAATTAGATTCATGAACATCATTTCCAACTGCTTTTATTATATAATGGCTATGAGGGAAAAACAACATTTTCCAAGTGCGGAAAAATATGCTAGAATATTGGTAGTTTTATATAGGCAGTGGTGAATGATGAAAGAAACGGTATCAAATTTAAAAAGAGTCTATCAATACGGGAAACATTATAAAAAAAATTTATTGATTTTTACGATTATTTCATTGTCTAATATTGCGGTGAACATTCTTTATCCTATTCTTACAGCAAGACAATTAATTGCTTTATCGACTTCTTTATATGGAGAACTTTTCATTGCAACATTGATTTGTACAGGAATGATTATTTTATGTGATATTACAACAGCTATTTTACGCAAAAACACGCAAATTTTCTTTCGAGGAACGACCAAAAATATTCAAATGGATGCTGCGAAAGAAATTTTAAAAATAGAACTCACTTCCATCGATAAAAAAGGAAGTGGTACTTTTATTCAGAGAATCAACAATGATACAGATGAAATGTCTAGAATATTTACAGAAGGAATGAAACATATTATTGCTATTCTAACGGACATTGGTGTTTATGTAGCTATTTTTATCATGAATAAAATCATCTTTTTCTATTTTTTAGCTTGTTCCTGCCTTTTAACAATCTTGCAAATTAAAAAGGTCAGAAAAATCAACGAAAAAGATAAGCAATATCGAAAGCAAAGAGAAAGAACAGGTAGTTTGATTGGGGAATTGATAAGGGGCATTCGGGATATAAAAATGTTGTATGCAAAGGATTCGTTTGTGGAAGAAATTGGAAAAAATATAGATGATTTAACACAAAGCCAATACGCTTTTCGAAAAGTGGAAATTCGTTATAATTGTCTAATAGATGTGTGCTATGACGTGAGTGAATTCATTTTAATAGTTCTTTTTATCATCCTATTGAAACAGGGAAGTTTATCTATTGCGATAGCACTTGTTTTATACAATTATCGCTATCGTGTTTTTGATAGTTTTATGCGTAATGTTGGGGATTTACTACAGGAAGTGAAAAACTTTAATTTATCGTGTGACCGTGTCTTTTCCATTGTCAGTGGTGACGAGTTTGAAAAGGAAAAATTTGGTAAAAATAAACTACCAAAAATGAAAGGGGATTTTGAATTCCAAGATGTTTATTTTAGTTATGGTGAAAATGAAGTTCTTAAGGGCATGAGTTTTCAAGTAAAAGCAAATGAAACAGTTGCTTTTGTAGGAAAAAGCGGTGTCGGCAAAACGACAATTTTTTCCTTATTATGTAAGCTTTATCACATTCATTCTGGTAAGATTTTCTTAGATGGAGTGGACCTTGAAACATTAGATGAACGTTCTATTCGCAACAATATTACAATTATTAGTCAGAATCCATATATTTTCAATATGAGTATTAAAGACAACTTTAAGTTAGTGAAGAAAAACGTTACGCAAAAAGAAATTGAAGAAGCTTGTAAACTAGCTTGTCTAGATGATTTTATTCAAGGCTTGAAAGATGGATATGATACGATTGTAGGAGAGGGTGGAATTACTTTATCGGGTGGACAACGGCAACGACTTGCTATCGCAAGAGCATTTATTCAAAATACAAAAATCATTTTATTTGATGAAGCAACTTCTGCGTTAGATAATGAAACACAAAGTTCTATTCAGCAAGCGATTCATAATATGAAAGATAAATATACCATATTAATTATTACCCATCGTTTATCGACCATTGTTCATGCAGATAAAATTATGTTGGTAGAAGATGGAAAAATTACAGCTGTAGGAACGCATCAAGAATTATTAGAAAAAAATAAAGAGTATCAGAAATTGTATCGAAGTGAATTGTTAAACGATAAATAAAAGCGAGCAAAGAGCACATCAAAAAAACATCATGACGATGTTTTTTTAACGATAAACACTGTTGGTCATTTCACTGACAGCTGTTAGAATATAAGAAATTTTATACCAAGTTTCACGATTGACTTGCCCAGTAGGTGAAAGAGAAAAAATATTTTGGAAAGTCTTTACAGCATTTGTTGTTTCTGCATTATATTGCCCTGATGGATTTTGAATCATTGGAATTCCTGGATAACTTCCTCGGATATAATTCAGTGTATTTTGTAAAACGTATACATCATAGTTACAATCTCCCTCTTTGAGTGTTTGTGTAAAAGAGTAAGGATATTCTCCTATAATTTCTGCTTCATAGATATTGACTGTGTCACCATAATAATACTTTAAAATTTCAAGGGCACTATATCCTTGTTCCCCCAAGTCTTTGGAACCCCATTGGCTTAATATACCTGTTTGGCTTGTTTCATCACGATAGTGCGCAAGTAAAGGTTCAATTTTAATTCCTGTTCGAATATAATTGGTAAAAATTTCATCTACAATTTGTGAAATTGGTTCGAAAATTGTCCCATTTCTAGTGTATTTTTGGTCATAACTCGTGGTAGAAGTAATCGTGAAATTGTAGCCTCTACTAGTATACCATTCTGTATAAATACGATTGAGAGTAAAGGAAATAATTGCCAAAACATTGGCTTTAATGGTTTCTTTGGGCCATGTACTATAAATTTCACTACTGGCAACATTTTTAATATAGTCTATAAATGGCACTGTGTAGTTGGGTGCATTTGAATTGCTTGGAATGCCATCATGAACAATGATATTTTCAGGGATGAGAACTTCTCTTAAAACGATAGGAGCAATTGCGTTTTCTTCTTGACTCGTTTCCTCTTGTTGTGGAGGATTATTTCCCCATAATGTGTTTGGAGGAAGTTCTTGGGTTTCGCTTTGATTATTTTCATCGATGGAAGTTAAGTATACATTTTGAATCGATGTAATCTCATCAAAAATTTGAACGCCCTCAACCGTGGTAGGAGTAAGACCAAGTGCAGTTACAGTTACATCATACGTTTCATAAGGTCTTACTTCTTTTTGATTGGTTAGAGAGTATTCTTCACTGACAGTTTCCAAAGAGATACGTTCAGTTTGTCCATCTTCATTGGTAGAAGTCTTATAAAGTTCTTCTTGATTTTTAGCAATCACAACAGTTGCATTTTTAACAGGATTTGCAATGCTATCACTATAAACATTGACTAATAAATAACCTTTTGCCATAAGTCACCTCATTATAATATATATAATATCTAGGTCTTTCATGCATATAATAAATCGAGGTGAGAAACTTGAATGAGAAAAGTTTAATGTTAGGTGATACCGGAGAGCAAGTCAAAATACTACAGGAAAAACTGAAAATACTAGGATTTTATCCAGCGATGATTACGGGTAGTTTTGGAGAAGCTACGGAACAAGGTGTCATCGCCTTTCAAAGAGCCAATCAATTCGATGCGACTGGAGTTGTTGATGAGGAAACTTGGAATGCACTTCTATTCATGACAGAACCACCCTATGCAACAATTTCTCTCAATCCTACTTTGCAACTTGGTTCTGTAGGAACAAGTGTAGAAGAATTACAGAAAAAGTTAAAGGCGCTTTTATATTATCAAGGTCCAATTACTTCCGTATTTGATTTGGAAACAGAAAATGCAGTGAAGCGCTTTCAGTATTTGAATGATTTAACGACAACTGGAATCGTGAACAGTACGACCTGGAATGTTCTCAACAGGCTTTATGGAAATATTCTTGATTGTGCTAAAGAAACAGAAGATGAAAATAGTTCTGTGACCTATCAAGTCCAAAGTGGCGATACGCTTTATAGTATCGCAAGAAAATATGATACAACAGTGGACGCAATTAAAACTCTCAACAATTTAACAAGCAACAATTTAAGTATTGGTCAAATCTTGAGGATTCCAACGAGTAGTGTGGAGGAAAATTTCATCACGTATCAAGTTCAAAGCGGTGATACGCTTTATAACATCGCAAGAAAATATGATACGACGGTGGATGCAATAAAAACTCTGAATGGTTTGACAAGCAACATCTTAAGGATTGGCCAAATTCTAAGAATTCCTACAAGCAATGTAGAAGAGAATGTCATCACGTATCAAGTCCAAAGTGGTGATACGCTTTATAGTATCGCAAGAAAATATGATACGACGGTGGACGCGATAAAAAGTTTGAACGAGCTGACGAATAATACTTTAATGATTGGTCAAATCTTGAGGATTCCAACGAGTAGTGTGGAAGAAAATTTCATCACGTATCAAGTTCAGAGTGGTGATACGCTTTATAACATCGCAAGAAAATACGATACGACGGTGGATGCGATAAAAACTCTGAATGGTTTGACAAGTAATATTTTAATGATTGGTCAAATATTAAGAATACCAGTATCATAAGGAGTTGCAATGCAAAGAAAAACATCTATTATTGTTTTAACATATAATCAATTAGAATATACCAAGCAGTGTTTGGCTAGTCTTCAAAAATATACTGAAGAAGATAGTTATGAGTTGATTGTGATTGATAATGCTTCTACGGATGGGACACGTGAATGGCTTCAACAGCAAAAGAATCTGAAATTACTTTTAAATGATGAAAATATAGGCTTTCCAAAAGGCTGTAATCAGGGGATTGCTCTTGCTAATTCCCAAAATGATATTCTCTTACTGAATAATGATACAGTTGTAACAACCAATTGGTTAAAAAACTTGAAGACTTGCTTAGAAAGTGATTCTAGAATAGGGGCAGTGGGCCCTGTTTGTAATCAAAATGAAAATCGTCAAGGAACTGATTTTTGTTATTCGACTTTAGAACAATTACAAGAAATTGCTCTTAAAAACAACATTTCAAATCCGGAAAAGTGGGAAGAAAAAGCATTTTTAATTGGTTATTGTTTGCTCATTAAACGGGAAGTAGTAAATCTTTTAGGAGACTTGGATGAAGCCTATACACCTGGCTATATTGAAGATAATGATTTGTCTTTAAGAATTATTCAATTGGGTTATCGGTTAATGCTGTGCCATGATACAGTGATTCACCATTTTCTAGGAACTTCTTTTCGAAAAGATTTAACAAAGTTTTATCCAATTCTTTATAAAAATAGAAATTATTTTACTCAAAAATGGCATTTTTTACCATTTGCTTTTGATGAAATAAAGTCAGCTTCCTTTCAATTGCTTAGAAATCCTGAAAAAATATTAGAACTGAATTGTGGGATTGGTGTTACAAGTCTAGCACTAAAATATCAATATAAGCATGTGGTTGTTGAAGGAATAGAAGAAAATCGGAATCAAAAAGCAATTGCAAAACATTTGTTGAAAGTATATTCTTCATTTGAGCAGCTTCCAAAGCAATATTACGATACAATTTTAATTGGTGATGCATTAGAAAAAGTAGAAAATCCGAAACAATTTTTGATAAAGCTTCAAGATTATTTAAAATTAAAGGGTGTTGTCATTGGAGAAATTCATAATAGTGCTAATATGAAAATGATGACTCGCTTTTTAAACAAGCAGCCTTATGTTTTATATCCGCATCAAAAAAATCTGTTTACGCGGGCGACTTTAGAACAACTCATTGCGGAATGCTCTTATCAAAATTGTATGTTTTTTTCTTGGTATGAGCCGTTGACAGAAGAAGAACAAGCAATGCTTCGTTTCTTTGGTCCAGAAAAATCATATCTGAATGATACTTATTATACTTTTCGAATTGAAAAGAGCACAAACTAAAACAGCATGTCTATTTGCTGTTTTAATTTAAAAGATAAATTCCAATTGTTAAGTAAGTCGCAAAGAGAATCCAAATGAGATAGGGAATGTTGAGATAAGCTGAGATTTTTTTCTTTTGAAAAAATAAATAAATCATATAAACGACTAAAAAATCTAACAGAAGAATCCATAGGATAGAGAAGAATCTCCATTTGAATACAAAGAAGATGATTGACCATAGCAAGTTTACGAATAATTGTAAGTAATAAATGAATGGTTCGACGGTTGCATATTCATTTTCGCGTCTAAATAGAAAGTATGAAATACCCATTAATAGATAAATGATGGACCAAACAATAGGAAATAAAATTTTTGGTGGCGCCAGTGGTGGTTGAGATAGATAAGTATAATCAATATTTCCGGAAATGAAAATACCTACAAATGACCCTAATACAATTGGTAAAAAGAGGTAGAACAAGGACGTTATGACTTTTTTCATAGAAGCTCCTTTCCAGTATTAATGTATGTAAAAGTATAAAGTTTATGCAAAAGAGAA
>CANQOD010000050.1 GCA_947625395.1 uncultured Bacilli bacterium | reverse complement strand
TTGAAAGAGTTAGTGATTGCTCAGTTAAAAGATGGTTTTCCTGTTTGGTTTGGATGTGATGTTGATAAAGAATTAGATCGAAAAGAGGGAAAAATGGATGTTGCCAATTTTGATAAAGAAAAATTATTTGGAAGTCCATTTCAGATGGATAAACGAGATGCCTTAAGGACTTATGAAAGTCGTATGACGCATGCCATGGTTTTTATGGGAGTGAATTTGGTGGATGATAAGCATGCTGATAAATATTGTGTAGAAAATAGCTGGGGTAAAGAGGTTGGAAGTGAAGGCTTCTATACGATGAGTGATGAATGGTTTAGTAAATATGTGTATCAAATTGTCATTTTAAAGAAATACTTAACGGAGGATGAAAGAGAAGCTTTGAACAAAGAACCAAAACTCTTAGAACCATGGGATCCTATGGGAGCGCTAGCCAACTAGTGCTTTTTTTTTAATTTTCCTATTTCTAAAACGACAGGGATAGGAAAAGCAGTACTTTTTTTTCGTTTTTCTTTCATATATTCTAGTAGGTGATACAAACAATGTTTACGAAAAAAATAGATACTCGAATGAAAATACTTTTGCTTTTCTTTTTCTTTTGTTTTTTTCTTGTCGTAGGACGTGTGTTTTATGTTCAAGTTTTTGATTATGAGAAATTGGTTGATTTGGCGTCTGATCTTTGGAGCCGTGATTTGCCGATTGAAGCTTCTAGAGGGTTGATTCTTGACCGAAATGGTGTTGTTTTGGCAGATAATTTGACAACGACTTCTTTGGTCTTGATTCCCAATCAAATTAAAAATAAAGAGGAAGTTTCTAAAACGCTTGCAAAAATTTTGGGAGTAAGCAAAGAGGAAATGGACCAACATGTCAATAAAAAAACTTCTATGGAACGTGTTCATCCAGAGGGAAGAAGATTGTCTTATGAAATTGCTGACCAAATAGAATCGTATCATTTTGATGGTGTCTACTTAGTCAAGGAGGCAAAACGATATTATCCTTATGGAAATTTGCTTTCTCATACTTTAGGTTATGTGGGTATTGACAATCAAGGACTATCAGGACTTGAATTGCAATACAATCAATATTTAACGGGCGAAAAGGGTGCAATTCAGTATTTTTCGGATGCAAAAGGAAACAAATTGACGTTATCAGATGTCTACACACAACCACAAAATGGGATGAATATTCAATTGACGATTGACCTTAAAATTCAGCAATCTTTAGAAAGAGAACTCTCGAATGTTGTGGATATGTTTAGTCCGGATATGGCTCTTGCCATTGTGATGGACCCGAAAACAGGTGAAGTTTTAGGCATGGCTTCTCGACCTGATTATGATCCAAATCATTATCAAGATTATAGTCAAGAAGTTCTTTCAAGAAATTTGCCCATTTGGGCTAGTTATGAACCAGGTTCAACACAAAAGATTATTACAACGAGTGCAGTTGTAGAAGAAAAATTAATTGACCTTGAAAAAGATACTTTTTATGATAGTGGTAGTGTCATGGTCGATTCTGCGCGTATTAAGTGCTGGAAAGCAGGCGGACATGGCGCCCAAACTTTTTTGCAAGTTTTACAAAACAGTTGTAACCTTTCTTTTTAGCAAGAGAAACCAAAATGTATCTTCATCTTGGAAAGAAAATGCTTGTTCTAAGTATGGTAAAAATGCTTTTACTATCAGCTGTTTTTCAATAAGATTTGTATTTTCTCTAATGTAAAAAATGCGGATTCAGAATAAAACTGGGGGGGGTAGTTTTAAAGATATAATGGCATCAGAATGAGGGTGTCATGAATGAAAGAATGGATAAAAGAACATAAGAAAGTACTAGGAATCCTAGTTCTTTTTGTTGTTCTATTTATAGGAATTAGTTATGCTTGGTTAAGACTTACTGTGATTGGTAAAAAAGAAGTGAGTGTAAAAGGAAATAATTTGGATATCATTTTGATAGAAACGAATGGAGATTTAATTATAGAGGATGCTATCCCAGTTGTAGATGAAACAGGAAAAGTAGGTAATAGTTTCAAGTTTTATATTCAAAATAATAGTTTAGTGGATGTAGACTATGATTTACTGTTGATTGATAATAAAGAAAAACAAAAAGAATGTGAGGAATGTGAATATATTCCATATAATGATATCCGTTATGAATTAAAGAGAGTGAATCTAGAAAAGGTAGATAGTTTAACGGAGAATAGAGTGATTGATAATGGGAATTTGAAAAGAGGAGAGAAGAATCGAATTTATTATGAGTTGAAAATTTGGTTGGATATCAATGCGGGAAACGAAGCGCAAGGAAAAGTGTTTTATGGAAAAGTCGCCATCAATGCAACGCAAGTGAATCAACCAAATGGACCAATCCTTGCGGACAATATGATACCTGTTGTGTATGATGGAACTGACAAACGATGGGAGAAAGCAGATGTCACAAGTGAGTGGTATAACTATAATAATCAAGAATGGGCAAATGCAGTAACAGTAACTGCAACAAGTCGAAGTGGATATCAACAAGCGAAAGCAGGAGTAGAAGTAAAGATGGCAGATATCTTACAGATGTGGGTGTGGATACCGCGATATAGTTATACGATTAAAAGTGAAGACGGAACACATTACTATGGAAAAAAAGAAGATGGAAGGCTGGATGAACCGAGTCAATTGTTGCCAGGAGAGATTGATATTAAATTTATTCGAAAAGATGAAAAAGATGAGAATGGTTCTGCCCAATATACAGGAAAATATGCTACAAATTGGTATACACCACCTGGCTTCACGTTTGGAGAAGAAGAGTTATCAGGAATATGGGTCGGTAAATTTGAAACTGGATACAGTAGTGGAGAGGGAACTGGAGTTGGTGTTGATAATGAAATTGCCGCCCGTAAAGATATCGAGGAACCCAACAAAGCAATTATTAAACCAAATGTGTATAGTTGGAGGATGATTCGAGTATCAACCATAGATTTAGTTTCAAGACGAATGATAGAAAGTGGCAATGTGTTTGGGTATGACCAAAGCACCTATGATAGTCATGCAATGAAGAATAGTGAGTGGGCACTGATATCCTATCTTACGCAAAGCAAGTATGGAAAATATGGGAATCCTTTATATAGTGGAATGAATAAAGAAGTGTATATGAATGCGTATAATGCTTATGTGACAGGATGCTCATTCGGTGTTCCAAGTGCTGCAAGTACTACTACTTGTGAAAATCAATATGATGTAATGACTGACCGAGGAAATGGTCAAGGTTATGCTGGAGCCGGTGCAAGTTCAACAGGAAACATCACTGGAATTTATGATATTAATGGTGGCGCTTGGGAATACACAATGGGAGTCTTAAACAAAATGTCCGGAAATACAGCTACCGACAACTCTGGGTATACTGGGCAATTAGCAGATGAAAGTACTTTTCAAGGACGTGTATGGCCAGCTGCAAAATATTATGACCTTTATACAAGCAATGATCTAACAACAGCATGTAATGGAAATCCCTGTAAAGGCCATGCATTAAATGAAGTTGCAGGCTGGTACGGTGATTACTCGAGCATGGTGTATAAGACTAATCCGTGGTCGGTTCGTGGTGGTTGCCATAGCGTTGATGCACTCGCCGGTGTTTTCGGTTTTAGCACCTACTTTGGCAGTGTGCTCAGTAGCCTTTCATTCCGTCAAGTTCTCACTCCCATTGTTAATTCATAGAAACGTATTGTAAGGAAATAAAAATCTCCTTTTTGTCATTTTCTTCGTCAAAGAGAAAAGAAAATAGTTGACATGGGGGGGGGTAGCTTATTGTATGATAGGGATAAGAAAGGAGAATATTGCGAAGAACAATAGAAAGAAGGAGAGGAATATGAAGAAAAAAATATTGTTTTTTATGATGACGGTAACTGCAAGTATGTTGTTATTGCCAAATGTATTTGCTGAGAGTACTCCCGCAACGGATAGAGATAATCCTAATTTCTTCTTTGCCAATGGAACAGCCATTACGATTAGTGCAAAAGATGCAGGAGACGGTGCTGTTATCACTTGGGAAGGAGGCGGCAGACAAGAAGTAGAAGCCAATGTCACTATTTTTGGTGGAAGCCATGCGGAAGATGTTACAACAACAAGTATTACGATGAATGGTGGTAAAGTCAAAAATATCGTTGGTGGTGGCTTACATAATGCGAAAACGACAACGACCAATATTGTCATTAATGGTGGTGAAGTAACTGGCCAAGTTGTTGGAGGAGGCGCTTCAAGTTTTAGTGGAACGACATGTCACTCTTGGTATTCAGGAGATGTTGCCAATGCTAACAATACAGTAGGAACAGCTAATATCACAGTAAATAATGGTACGATTGGAACTGTTTATGGTGGTGGAGAAGGAATTTCTCGTACAGAACAAGTTACAATCAACATTGTGAATGGAACCATTACGAATGTGATTGCTTCTGGTTCAAATGGATATACAGGTAATGCCAACGTCAACTTAAATGGTGGTACAATTCAAAATTACTTTACTGTCAATCGTGGACAAATGGATAGTGCCGAAACAATCGTCGATGGTGCTACAATTACCAATTTATATGTTGGTTCTGATGGAGAAGAATCTGGTGGTTGGAAAGATGACGGTACCATTGGTTCATCTAGTGTAGAAGTCCTTAGTGGAACAGTAACGAACGCAAGTATGGGATATAATGGAGGTACCAAAAGTGAAGGTAACAAATCTGCGAAAGAAGTTGGTACACTCGTCTTTGCACCTGATACAGTTGAAAACATCAAAGACAATGATATGGTTACCGTAACTTTGAATGTCTTAGGTGAGGAAATTTCTGTATTAGTAGCAAAAGGTGAAATGATTTCTGAAGAAGAACTTGAAGAAACGAAAAATGATATCATTACTAGTTTAATCGGAAGCAATTATGAGTTTTTAGGATTCTTTGCTGATGAAGATTTGACAGAACCATTTAATTTTGAAGAAGCAATCAACAATGATACAACCATTTATTTAGGACTTAAACTCATTGAAGTTGAAGATGAAACTGAAGCAGAAAATCCAAATACTTCAGACACGCAACCATTATTATTCATGGGAATGTTTCTTCTTAGTGCCTTTGGAATCTGTGCATTAAAAAGAAATTTCAATTAAGTAAAACAGCAAAATAGCAAAAAAGAGCCGAAACTTCGGTTCTTTTTTTGCATAAAATAGAAAGAAAATCCGCTTTTTTAAAGGAAAAATACAAGGAAAAAGTTTGCTCCTAATAGCCTTTTTTCTAGAAAATATAGGTGAAACATGTTATTCTTGAAAGAGAAGAAAAGAAAAGCCTTTTGACCGATTCAGTCTTAAAGGCTCTTTCTAGCAAAAATGATTGAAAAACGAGGGAAAATATGATAAAATACATACACAACTTTAAGAAAGAGGCATTTTATATCAAAAAAGGGGAAATGAGAATGAAATCTAGACGTTTTCAATATATTTTATCCATGTTTTTATTGTTCTTTTTGCTTCCAACCATTGTTTTAGCAAAAGAAGAAATTACTTTAAAAGCAGACCAAACTGATTTGGAAATGGGTGATGTTGTTACTATTCAAGGAACTTCTTCATCTTTATCAAATAAAAAATTATATGCTTTGACGGCGACTTTTAACTATGACCAAGCAATTTTTGAAACACCTGAAGCAAGTGATTTTCTATCATTAGATGATTCATTAAAAGTGACTTATTCTACACAAACACAAAAACTAGGATTTATCAGTAAAACAGGGCAAATTCCTAGTACTTTATTTCGTGTGCAATTAAAAGTCAAGAAAAAAGCAACTGTCGGAAATACTTATATTGGCCTGACCAACATCACGATTTCTGATGGGGAAGAAAAGCACTCTCTTCCTCAATCAACCTTACAACTCTTAGTTACACGTGATGCTTTAGAAGACGAAGTGCTTCCAATAAATCAACCAAATCAAATTCAAGAGGCAAAAGAAACTGTTATGACTGTGTTGACAACAATGCCAATAATTCAAATTTTAGCAGTAATTTTGATAGGCCTTGCTTCTGTTGCAATTTACTTCTGTCTTTTTAAAAGACATCGCAATCGCCTCATCATTGTTTTATTAAGTATAGGTGGAATTTCTTTCCTTGCTCTTTCATCTTTATGTTTCATCAATTTCCGCAAAAAAGATGTGAATCAAGATGGAGAAAGAAACTATGAAGATGCAGAAAACATTATGAGCTATATTCTTGAAGGAGAAGAGGAAATTCGAGATGCCAATAAAACGAAAAACGCATCCAAACAATCTGCTTCTTTGTTCCAACAAAGATTTCAATATGACTATAATAATGATGGTTACATTGATGTAAAAGACGTTGCAAATAGTGTACAACAAACAACCGAAGCCTCTTATCGCGTCGAACTTAGTGCTCGCAAAGAGGACAGTGTTTATGTCGAAAAACAAGCCGAGCAAATTATTTTAAACTTTCATGCAACCATCTCTCCAAAAGAAACGATTCAGAAAGTCGAAGTAAATCATCAGTATTATCCTGTAACCAATATGGGAACCTATTATAGTGTTTCTGTGACTGCTCCTAAGTCATCCGGTGTTCATACTTTTCAATTTTCAAAAGTGTTGTTAAGTAATCAACGTGAAATAAAGACCAATTTCTCCTTGAAGAAAGAAATCTTAAAAGCTATTCCTTATGTTGATTTATTCAATATAAACGATGATAAAAATGTACTGACATTCCGCTTAGAAGACCAAGATGATGCTTTTCTTGATGGAGAAGTATCCATTATGGATGATAGCGGGGTGGAAATTTTCAATGAAGCGTTAAAACAAGAAAACCGCTTTGAATATCCTTTTGAAGAAGAAAAAATGTATTCAATTTTAGTCACAGCCTCTTATGATTTGGATACAGATGAATTCAATGACAAAACCGGACAACAAAATCTTTATAAAAATAAAGAAATTTATAGTCATTCCTTTAGCGTAGATAGTCATTATGAATTTATCATCAGTGATGTAATGATTACAGACGCGATTGAAAAAGGAGAAAAACCAAAAGTCAGCTTCAATAGTAGCAATAATAAGAATCTTCAAGTCGATTACATTGTAGTTGATGAGAAAGAATATGATATTACAGCACAGCAAGATTCTCATTATGAGGTGCTTCTTGATGATATAGATACTTCTACCTTTGGAAAGTATCAAGTCGATATTGACCAAGTGGTTTTAAATAACTATAAGTCTTTTCAAAGAACAACGGATTATGAGATTGATTCATTAACGTATCATGTTTTAAAACATGCGCCAACCGTGCATTCTATTGCACTTCAAAATCAGCAAGAAGACAAAGTTATTACAGCAACTTATACGTTAAGTGACCCAGACAAAACACTGCAAAAACTGAATGCAGTTCTTGTTGATTCTACCGATAAAATCATTGATATTCAAGAAGATATCGCCCAACAAAAACAACTGACATTCTCTTATCAAAATAGCATTGATGGTCGTTATCGTGTAAAATTCTTGGCAACTTATAATTTAGGAACAGACCGTCATACTTATCAAGATAAAAATATCGGGGAAGAAGAGATTCTAACACAAATGGATATCTATATTACGCAAGCGGTTGTTAAAAATCACTTCCCAACAAAAGGAGAACCAAAGTATACCGTCTTTTATCAAGTTTCTTTATCCGAAGCCCTTAAAAATAGCGTCAGTTACAATGAACTTGCTGGTGTTACTTTAAATGGATTGAACTACGACGGAAATAAAGGAAATAATTATTCTACAACCATCAGCTTTACCGTTCCAAGTGAATCGGGTGTAGTGGATTTGAAAGTGGACCGTGTGAAACTTCGTTATGAAAATTATCAAGGAGTTAGTTCTGCTTTCTTCTCTGTCAAGCCATCCATTGTTCAAATTGATGTTTTAAAAGATGCACCAACCATTGAAAATTTACAAGTGCTTGAAGAAGATTATGCAAATCAAAGTACCACATTCCAATTTGATGTGATCGATGATAAAGGTGGATTTGAAAGTGGTGAAGTGGAATTCAATCATGAAATACAGTCCATTGAACGTGGCACCAATACCATTACTTTTCATCAAATTCCACAAGATGAAACCTTACAATTGAACTTTTATGGTGATTATGATTTAGATACCAATACTTTAAAAGA
>CANQOD010000049.1 GCA_947625395.1 uncultured Bacilli bacterium | reverse complement strand
TTTCCTTCCGCCAAGTTCTTGCTCCTGTTAAATAACCTCTAAAAAATCTAGGCTGTCTTTGTTTAATCCTTCATTTTGTCCGTTTATTTCCAAAACTTTCCAAAAAAAGAAACGGAATGACACTTTAAGGAGAAGAAACAATTCTGCATTATTTCTCTGTTATTCTATAAAAGAATAAGAAGTGATAAGATGGAAGAGTTAGAAAAACTAATCATTTATAAGCAATATGTAGAAATGACTTATTACATGTTAAATATTGTTTTAAAGTTTCCAGAAAAAGAGATGTTCTCTTTAGTACAAGATATTAAATTAGTCACTTATGAGGGATTAAAAGATATCATTTATGCACAAAAAGAATATAACAAGAAGAGTCGTATTGCTTATTTGAATCAATTAGATGCGAATTTAAAAACATTAAAAGTTTTTATTCGTATAGCACATAAGAAAAAATATATTAATTCTAAAAATTATTTGGCATGGAGTAAAAAGATTGCTAATTTATCAAATTTAATGGCAGGGTGGATAAGAGCATGCCTCGTAGCTTAAAAGAAAAATATGATGAGCATCTCACTTTCGATGCCCTACTAGAAGCCCACCAACGAGCCAGCAAGACCAAACGAAATTCAAAAGAAGTAATCAAATTTGAAATCGATTTAGAAAGTAATTTAGCCAATCTTTATAAACAACTTAAAAATGGAACTTATGAAATGGGAAAATATCGTGAGTTTATTATCACAGAACCCAAAACAAGAATTATACGCTCTCTTCCTTATGTAGACCGGATTGTTCATCAATGGTATATTTACGAATTTATAAAACCCTATATTGTCCCAAGATTTATTCATGACACCTATGCTTGTATCGAAGGAAGAGGCACGCACCTTGCGATTGATACCTTGCAAAAATACATGCGCAAAATGCGAAGAAAATACGGCAGCTATTATATTGTCAAATGCGATATTAAAGGCTTCTTTTATAATATTGATAAGGATGTTTTGTTTACAATTTTAAAACGACTTATCCGTGATCAAAAGCTGCTTGCATTAACGCACAAATTTATCTATGAAAAGTCGAGCGACAAAAAGGGACTTCCTATTGGAAATTATACTTCACAGTATTTTGCGAATATTTATTTGAATGGACTGGATCATTATTTAAAAGAAAAACGGCGTCTTTCCTATTATGTGCGCTATATGGATGATTTTATTTGTCTCGTTGAAACGGAAGAAGAAGCCAAAGAGATACTTGCTTCGATTCGTGATTATGTAGAAGAAAAATTACATCTTGAATTAAATGAAAAAAGCGAATACTTTTTGAACCATTTCGGTGTTGAATTTTGTGGCTTTCATATCTATGAAGATTATCGCATGTTACGGAAAAGAAGTCGGAAAAAGATGAGTAAGAAAATTAAAAAATGGAATCAACTTTATCAAGCAGGGGCTTTGGATTTAAAGGAAGTTTTAACCTCTTGGAATGCTTGGATTGCCCATAGTTCCCATGGCTCGTGTTATCATCTGCAAGAAAAATTTTATCAACGCATGTTATTTAAAGAGTATCTGCCATTTAGGAATCAAACGAATGTCAAACCACTTCCATAATCATTGTCTTCAAACGCAAGAAATGATATAATAAAGATAAGAAAGAAGGAAGATGTTATGATAAAAATGCCGAAAATCACTGCAGGTCGTGTGATTCGGGGCTTGGTGCTTGCTACCGTTATTTATGCTGGAGCTGATTGGGTTCTCAATACAGGAGGTCCTGTAGATACCACTGGACCCCAGCAAGCCACTTTTGTGAATGATGTAGAAGAAGAGAATGCTTATGCAGAAATGTTGGGCTATGACCAACCAGGAACACCTGATATTGAAATCATCGATGATACAGCAAATGATGTTTCTGCAGGTGAAACAGTATCTTTGCCACCTGACGTCAATACGATGGAGGAGCCTTCCTCTTTAGAACCGATGGTAGAAACATCTTCCCAAGAACCAGCTTCTATGGAGCCTACTTATACAAAAGACGCTTATACCTATGCTTATACGGAAACAGCGCTTCCTTTATATAATAATGAAACAGGGCAAATTGATACCAAAAGCCCAGATTTAGCCATTACCGAATACTATCAAGATTTATTAGAAAATGTAGAAGAAAAAATTGCTATCAATGATATCAGTGGCGCCAAAGATGATGTGACAAATGCCTTTGCTGCTACTACGAATTTCTTATTTCATAATGCCCAGCTGACAGAATACAATCTAACAAGAAATATGATGACAGAAGAAACTTATATTGGAGTGCTTTCCACATTTTCTTTGGCCGAAAGCATCGCAATTGATGCGATTCCCTCTTTTCAAGAAGAGCTAACCACTTATTATTCAGACCAAGTTCACCTGTTTCAAGAGGCCGTTGATGAAGTTCGGGACCAAGTCATTGAACAAGCTGGTGAACATGCTTATCAAAATGTAATGAATCAGACAATGAAAGGAAGTTATAAATAGAGGAACTTCCTCTATTTTTATCTGAGAAGAAAGATGCAAAAAAAATTAACCATTGAACAATTTGAAAAAGAACTTCAACAAGAAAATTATGAGCAAATTTATCAACAAATCATTGAGCAATCTTATTTACTTGCCAAAGAGATTGCCACTTTTAAAAATCTTTCCCTGGAATTTTCGGAAACAGAATCACTTTCTCAAAACTTATTTAATATACAGTATGATTTCAAACAAAACTTTGCCTGCTTCGGTGATGTGCCTCTTTTAATGCAGGAATTACAAGATTGGGATACAGAAGGATTTTCCCCTGAAGAAACGAAAGTTGATAAAATCAAACGGCTTATCAAAATTTATAATCGCTTAGTAGAACAAATTCCTCTTTACCAACAGAAGATGAAAGAGGTGGAAGAAAAAGGATTTTTACCTCTAAAAGAAGCGTATAAAACCCGTTTTCGAACCCTGTTTCACGAAATGCTTTCCTATAAAAAGAAGCCTTATCAAGAAGAGGAGAACTTCTTAGATTTACTAGAAAGAATTCGAAAATCCTACTATCATTACAGTCCTTTTCTTGATGACTTAAGAACCATTCTATTTGGAAATTATTTGATTTATGATATAGAGGAACAACCCATTGATTTAAGTCCTACAGAAACAATCA
The DNA here is from genome assembly GCA_947625395.1 of uncultured Bacilli bacterium. Taxonomy (GTDB): domain Bacteria; phylum Bacillota_I; class Bacilli_A; order RF39; family UBA660; genus CANQVB01. Next base: position 5,160 of record CANQOD010000049.1, on the reverse strand, counting down.
TTTATTTAGAAGATATTTATCAAATTTTTATTCGTGAAGGAGAAGACTACAAAGTCTATGCCAATGCATATCGTGAATTTGAGCTCAAAGAAGGACAGACCTATTTAGATTTATATCACGAAGAAGAGAAGAAATTCGTAAAACTATTTCAAGAAATGCTTGCTTATGTGAAGAAAGAATTTCATACAGATGATTTGCATCAATTATATCATGCAGTACTAGAAGCATATCCTTTTTATCAAGATACTTATTTTCCTTTTACCTTGCCTTATCCAAATGTATCTTATATCGAACAGTTAGATTATATGGAAACGATTTATGAAAATTTAAAAAAGGATTATCCAAACTACGAAAAACACATGATGGCGTATCAAGAGAAAAAGAAAGCCCAAATAGAAAAGGAGGAAAACGATGATGAAAGAACATAAAATGGTTCCTCTTTCTTGCCCTTATTCCATTGAACAATTAGAACAATTTCGCGATGTAAACGGCTTTCTTGATTTAACCTTTCTTTCCCTTTCTTCCAAAGATGCATCTAGGGAAACCCGTGGCAATCAAAATCGAATCAAGAACTGGGTTGCTTTTCGGAATCAACTGGTTCTATTAAAAGGAGAAACGATTCTAGAACAAGAGCGAAATGATGCCATTTTTGGTGAACTGATTGTGGAAGAAATAGGTCGATTTTTTAACATTCCGATGGCCCATTATGATTTAGTGAAGTTAAAAGATGAGGAGCAACACGAAGCTTTAGGTGTTCTTTCTTTTGCGATTCCTTTACAAGAAGGAGAACAGCTTGTCAGTTTACATGCGTTGATTGGGGAAGAGGATGAAGATGAATTTCTCGATGCAACAAACTATTCTTTTACCATCAAAAAACTCAAAAGTGCTTTCCAAAAAAGAGGGTATTCACAAGAGATGATTGAACAAGTACTAGAAGATTATCAAAAACGGCTTGCCTTTCATTTACTACTGGTAGAAACAGATAAGCATATTGAAAATATTTCATTTATTTTGAGTGAAAAACAGGTAAGACTCAGTCCTAATTATGACAGTGAAGCTTCTCTTTTATTAGACAATGAACAATCTACCATTCAGAAGCTTTTAGACAATTATTTTAATTTAGAGCAAACCGTTCGGTTGTCTGTTCCAAGAATTGGCGTTTATCAGCCCGTTGAAGAGGGCGGCTTTGGTTCTTATTTTATGGACACTTTAGAGGCGTTAATTGAAGAGGATTCTCTTTATGATTATTGTAGTCAGTTGTTCCAAATAAAAATAGACATGGATTCTATTTTTGAAAAGATTGAAAATCGAATTCATGCGCAACTTCCACTTGAGGTTAAGCTGCTTGCAAAATATAGTTATCTTGCTCGTCGACGTGATTGTCTTCAAATTATCAAGGGAGAGATGGAGAACTAGGGGGGAAAGAAAAACTGGATATGATGAGGAAAAATAGGCAAAAAAGTCTATTTTTTCTTTTGTAAAAACGAAAAATATGTTATAATACAGTACTAGAGAAAGAGGTGGGGATATGGCACTCAAAGATGTAAAAGGAATTGGTCCAAGAGCGCTAACCTTACTGTCGAAAATGGGAATTACCTCTTTGGAAGATTTGGTTACACATTATCCTTTTCGTTATGATGTGCTTGTCCGTGGAAATCTCCAAGAAACCCAAGATGAAGAACACATTATTATTGATGGTAAGGTCGAAAGTACACCGATTTTAATGCGCTTTAAAGCAGGTCTAAATAAAATGAACTTTCGCTTAGTGACCGCCAGTGGAATTGTAGGTGTTTCTATCTTTAATCGTGCGTTTTTAAAAAATCAATTGCTGGTTGGAACTGGAGTCACTGTCATTGGAAAATATGACAAAAAAAAGAATGTCATTACCGCTTCTGAAATTAAAATGGAAACTCTTTCCAATAAAGCCAAAATAGAGCCGGTTTATCATTTAACCAATGGTCTTTCTCAGAAACAAATGTCCACCTTTATTAATATGGCCCTTTTGATGTATGGAAAAGAAATTCCTGACTATATTCCGACTTCCTATCAAGAAACATATCATTTTGTGAATAAAAGAACAGCTCTGAATATTTTACACAATCCTCCTAGTCAAGATAAATTAAAAGAAGCCATGATTCGTTTGAAATATGAAGAATTGTTTGCCTTTATGTTTAAAATTAACTATTTGCGTCAGGTCAATAAAAAGAAAAATAGTGGCATTGAACGAGAGATTCCCCAAGAGAAAATCAAACAGTTTATTGCGAAACTTCCTTTTGAATTGACTTCTGACCAACAGATTGCCTTACAAGAAATTTTAGATGATTTACAAAGTTCAGGGCGAATGAATCGACTTCTCCAAGGAGATGTCGGTAGTGGCAAGACGATTCTTTCTTTTCTCGCAATGTATGCCAATGCTTTATGTGGTTATCAAAGTGCTTTAATGGCGCCTACTGAAATTCTTGCGACACAGCATTTCCATAATATGAAATCTTTTTTCAAAGGAACTCCTCTTACAATTGAGTTATTAACTGGTTCCACTCCAAAACGAGAAAAGCAAATCATTTATCATGGCTTGAAAGATGGGACCATTGATATTGTGATTGGAACCCATGCTTTAATTCAAGAAGAAGTCACTTATGCCAATTTAGGATTGGTCATTACGGATGAACAACATCGATTCGGTGTGAATCAGCGGGCGAATTTGGAAAATAAAGGAAAAAAACCAGATACCTTATATATGAGTGCCACTCCAATTCCAAGAACGTATGCTTTAACGATTTATGGAGATATGGATGTTTCAACCATTAAAATGCGTCCTAAGGGCCGAAAAAGTATCCGCACGATTTTGAAAAAAAATGAAGAGATAAAAGAAGTTTTATCGCTCATGCTTGAAGAGCTAAAAAAAGGACATCAGATTTATGTCATTGCACCACTGATTGAAGAAAGCGAGAACAGTGACTTAACGACTGTTTGTCAATTAAGAGATAAAATGAAACTTGCTTTTGGCGCTCACTTTCAAATTGATATTGTTCATGGAAAGATGCGAAGTGAAGCAAAAGAATTAATTATGCAAGAGTTTTTGCAGAAGAAAATTCAAATTTTAATTAGTACAACTGTAATTGAAGTTGGCGTAGATGTTCCAAATGCCACGATGATGGTTATTTTTGACGCCAATCGTTTTGGACTTTCGACCTTGCATCAATTAAGAGGTCGGGTGGGAAGAAGCGACTTAGCTTCTACATGTATACTAATAAGTGATAGTGATACCAAAAGACTTGCGATTATGGAGTCCTGTGATGATGGATTTGTCATTAGTGAAGAAGATTTTAAATTGCGTGGACATGGTGATTTATTTGGAACCAAACAAAGTGGCGATATGACTTTTAAAATCGCAGATTTACGTCAAGATTATAAAATCTTGCTGCAAGCAAAAAAAGATTCACAAGCCTATTTACAGTCTAAGGAAACAGACCAAGAACAATTAAAACAAGCGTTAATTGCTTCCATTCAAAATGCTTAAATGAAAATGTTTGAATGTAGGAAGAACTCTTTCTGATAAACCAGTTTGGCGTGCCCCAACTTTGCGAATCAGAAGGAGCTTTTTTTATTGGAAAAAGGAACACGATAGAAAAATCTTTCTAGTCAAAAAAATCTATTCTTACAAGAACCATCATTTGAAAATGCCTTTTCGTGCAAGAAGAAATATTCGAAAAAATATGCAAAGAAAAGAAAATAGGGATGAAGCAGTAGAAGCAGTATTTGAATATAGGGAAAAAATTCGGTATAATCATTCTAAGAAGATGAGGTGATTTCATGGAATATATGCAATTTTTTCAATATAATTCGGTTGTCATTTTAACGTATTTTTTTATCTCTTTAGGCGTTCTGATTTTGAATACGCTCAGTCATAATAAATTAAACCGTCTACTTTTTTCCTGTTACCGTAGTTCTCCTTTCAATCCTTTAACTTATGTTAGAATGTTTACTTACATTCTTGGTCACCAAAACTGGAGTCATTTTATTGGCAATTTTCTTTATATTTTATTGATTGGACCTATGATTGAGGAAAAATATGGAAGTCTTCCACTACTGGTGATGATTTTAATCTGTGCATTTGTGAGTAGTGCGATGAATTTAATTTTTTGCAAGAAAGAGCGGATTTTAGGAGCCAGTGGAATTGTCTTTATGCTGATTGTTCTCAGTTCTTTTGTCAATTTTGAAGCGGGAAAAATTCCCATTACTTTCATTTTAATTTGTCTTTTGTATGTTGTTGATGAAATCAGAAAAGGCGTTTCTAAAAAAGACAATGTTTCTCACTTTGGACATTTGATGGGTGCTTTGATGGGTGCCATCTTTGGCTTTTATTTCTTATAGAATGTCCATTTTTCTTCCTTTTTACGAAATCAAAAGAAAAGAGTAGCAAAAACAGGAAAACTGTGTTATAATCAGGAACGTGATTAAAGGGAAGAAGTGAAAGAAATGAACAAAAGAAATATTGCAATTATTGCTCATGTTGACCATGGAAAAACAACACTTGTGGATGAAATTTTAAAAACAAGTGGCATGTTTCGAGAAAATGAAGATGTTAGTCAAGTGTCAATGGATTCCAATGACCTTGAAAAAGAACGTGGTATTACAATTTTAGCTAAAACAACTGCTCTCGACTATAAGGGATATCGAATTCATATTTTAGATACACCAGGACATGCTGATTTTGGCGGTGAAGTAGAACGAATCATGAATATGGTTGATGGCGTTATTTTAGTAGTGGATGCTTATGAAGGAACCATGCCACAAACAAGATTTGTTTTAAAGAAAGCACTTGCTTCAGGGGTGAAACCCATTGTGGTCATTAATAAAGTGGACAAGCCAAGTGCACGTTGTAGTCAAGTGGTCGATGAAGTTTTGGATTTATTTATTGAACTAGGAGCAGATGAAACCCAACTTGAATTCCCCGTTGTTTATGCGAGTGCGATTAATGGGACCTGTAGTTTAAAGGATGATATTAACAGTCAAACGCCTGGCTTTACAGAGCTTTTAGATTTAATTATTTCAGAGATTCCAGCTCCCAAAGGAGAAAACAATGCGCCTTTACAATTCCAACCAGCCTTATTAGATTACAATGAATTTGTGGGTCGTATTGGAATTGGACGTGTCCAT
>CANQOD010000048.1 GCA_947625395.1 uncultured Bacilli bacterium | reverse complement strand
GTATCTTTGGTGGTTTGATACGTCCATATTTCTTCGTTCATCGTCCGATAAGAAGCCTCAATTGTCGAAAAATCTTGGTAAATTAAAATCGGATTCTCGAAATAGTCATAAAGAGAAGCCACCGGTGCATAGTTGGGTAAAAACTTTTGTGACACTTCTTCTTCCGGTGGTTCTTGGACAAGAAATTCCGTAAAAGGTTGTATCGTAATCGTATCAAGAGAAGCAATTGACTTTTGTGTTTTTTCATCAAAGATACGAATCGAATCAATCGTATCGCCAAAAAATTCAAAACGAATAGGATGTTCTTCTAATAAGGGAAACACATCAATGATAAAGCCGCGCTCTGCCATTTCTCCTGTATTGGTGACAATCGTTTCCCGATGATAGCCAAGTTGTTGGAAGAGATGCAGTAACGCTTTTGGGGCAATCTCTTGATTTTTAGAAAGCGTTGTAATCGCTTGTTGATACGCTTTTCTCTCCGGTAAAAAGCGTAAATATCCCATGAGGTTTGTCACAACAATTTTTGGCTTTTTATCCATCAAGGCCATCAAGGTTTCAATTCTTCGAAGCTTCAAATCAGGACTCATTGCCACTGCTTCACTGGTTAAAAAATCATCCATTGGAAACAGATAAGTCTCTTCAAAATAGGTAGAAAGACGGTCCACCAAAGTATTTGCTTCATAAAGACTTGCCGTCACCACTAAAATGCTTCTCTTTTCTTTTTGACAAAGGGAAGCAAGAAAAATACTATATGTTTCTTTCGAAAGACCAAAAAAAGAAAGATTTTCTGTTTTTGGAAGAACGAATAACTGAGATAAAAATTGCATTTCAATCACCTATTTTTTTCACTGTATTGACTCATTAAAATCGAAAAATCTGTGACAAAATAACGGTCGAGAATTTCAAAAATTTTAGGACAAAGTGCCTCTAATTGTTGTTGTTCCTTTTTTGAAAATTTTCCTAAAACATAATCAATCGTATTTTGTTCCTTATCGTTAGAAATACCGATTTTAAGGCGTTTATAGTTTTGTGTTTTCAAATGAAGTTCAATATTGCGAAGCCCATTATGACCACCACAACTTCCTTTTTCTTTTAATTTAATCTTCCCCAGTTGTAAGTTTAAATCATCGCAAATCACAAGAATATCTTCAGAGGGAATCTGATAATAATGTTGAAAAGCTTGGACCACTTCTCCGGATAAATTCATAAAAGAAAGGGGTTCTAAGAAAATGACTTTCTCTTGCTGGACATATTTTTCGATATAACGTGCCCGTTCTTTCTTTTTCCAATCAGTGAAACCTTTCTCCTTTAAATACGCTTCTAAAAAATAAAAACCCGTATTATGTCGTGTATTTCGATATTCTTCTCCTGGATTTCCAAGGGCAACAATTAATTTCATCTTTTTTCACCTTTCTTTCTTTTTTCCATCCTTTTGATGATATTCTTTGTAGATAACGGTTTTTGATACACCACGTTCTTTCGCCACTTGTTTCATCGCCTCATGAAGTGTCATCTTATCGGCCAAGTACAAGTCAACATGTTCAACAATGCTGAGATTTTGATAGTCAACCGGAGTGTGATTGCCCTCCACGACGACGACAATTTCACCTTTCATGGTATCCACTTCTTGAAGTACTTCTTCAATCGTCCCATAATAATAGGTTTCATGAATTTTGGAAATTTCTCGGGCAAGAGCAATGCGACGTGTGCCAAAAATCTCTTTTAAGTGTTGTAACATGACCGCAATACGATGGGGAGATTCATAAAAAAGAATGGAACAAGGAACCGTTTTTAATTGTTCTAATTCTTTTTTCATTTTGCTTTCTTTGGCATTTAAAAAGCCATAAAACAAGAATGGTTGCGGTGGAAGACCACTCGAAGTGAGCGCCGGTACAAAAGCAGTTGCTCCAGGAAGAGAAATGACTGTCTTTCCCTTTTCCAATAGATAAGACACCACTTTATAACCAGGGTCACTAATGATAGGTGTGCCTTGGTCCGTAACAAGTCCCACATTCTTTCCCTCATCCAAATAGGCATCAATCACTGTTTTCATTTGTTCTTCATTGTATTCATGACAGCTGACCAACTTCTTTTTAATCGCATACTTTGCCAACAACACACTCGTTGTTCTCGTATCTTCACACAATAAAATATCCACCATTTTTAAGGTGTTCAAAGCTCTTATCGTAATATCTTCCATATTTCCAATCGGAGTTGGAATCAAATAAAGCGCGTTTTTCGCAGCATAACTTTTTTGCATATCAATCCGCCTCTCTTTCATCAATATATAAAGGGGGTAATATTTTTAATTCTCTTTTACCATATTTTGTCGCTTCTATCAAGAAAAGTTTTGAAGCACTTGTTCTAGGGTGATAAACAAATTGGATTTTTTTGATTTCCATTTTCATACGATGAAGCGTTTCAAAAACATCCAACAAACGCTCTGTCCGATAAATAAAAATGAAACGACCATGGTCCTTTAACATTTGCTTAGCCACTTGAATCAGTTCCTCTAAGGTTATCGCAACTTCATGGCGGGCATACTTTTGATGACTATCGAGATTGGTAACTTTTTCTTCTTGATAAGGAAAATAAGGTGGATTGGAAAGAACGACATCAAAACTTTCTGTAGGAAGAAAAAAAGGTGCCTGTTTCATATCTTTATTGAAAAGATGAATTTGCGCTTCTTTGTGATTGGCCAAAACAGATTTTTCTGCCAAGGCATTCACATCTTCTTGAATCTCAATTCCTGTGATTTCAGCCTTTGTTTTCAACGACAAAAGCAGCGGAATCGTTCCAATTCCACTTCCTAAATCAAGAATCTTCTTATCCCTTAAATGTAGGGAAGCAAAATCACATAAAAGCACACTATCCGTCGTTGTCGAAAACCACTTTGTGTTGCCATACATTTGAATGATTTGCTTCTGATATCTTATCTCTTCTACCTTTTCCATTTCATATACGTTCGACAACAACTTCTTTATTGGCAAGTTCTACTTCGTATGTTCTATTCAATAAATGAATTGCAGTGACCTTTCCCTTTCCTGTTTTTGTTTCCACCATCGTGCCAATTTCTGGAAACTTTGCTCTCATTTCTTGATAAATTTCGTCTTCATAATTTAAACAACAAAGCAATCTTCCACAGAGACCATTGATTTTAGTAGGATTCAAGGCCAACTCTTGATTTTTGGCCATATTAATCGAAACAGGTACAAAATCTTTTAAAAATTGGTTGCAGCAAAGCACCAAACCACAAGGACCAATTCCCCCGACTTTCATTGCTTTATCCCGCACACCAATTTGGCGCAATTCAATTCTTGTTTTATATTGCCCTGCCAGGCGTTTTGCCAACTGCCGAAAATCGACGCGTTGGTCTGCAAGATACGTTAAAAAGAGTTGATTTCTATCAAATGTATAATGGGCATCAATAAATTGCATCTTTAACCCTAACTCTTGCGCAATTTCCTTCGCTTCTTCAAGTGCCAAAAGACCGTCTTTTTCATTTTCTTTTTGTTGTTCACAATCTTTTTTCGTTGCGACACGAAGAATTTCTTTGACAACCGTACTCACTTCTTCATCCGCATAATTCTTAGGAAGCTGTGAAACCGTTCCCATTTCTATCGCGCTCTCTGTTTCGATAATGACGAAGTCGCCCTTTTGTAAAGAAAAATCCAACGCTTTATAAAATTGCGTACGAGGATTGTTTTTGATTTTTACTCCAACAATTGTCTGCATTCTATACCTCCATCACTTCTAGAAGAAAAGAATCTAACCAAGCTTTCAAATGGACATTGAATTGAAGTTCTTGTCCTTTCTTTTCTAAGATTTCCAAAAGATGAAGTAGTTCTTCTTCCGTCCAGTTTGCTTGGTACTTTTCTATCCATTCATGTTTGTTTTCTACCTGTACCTGATATTTATATTTTAACACAAAAGAACAAAATTGTTTTAATTCATTTAAAATCGCAATCGTTGTTTCTTTATTACTCAAAATTTGTTCTTGAATTTCTTGATAAGAAAGCATTAAATCTTCTTGCTTTCGGTTCAGGATAAATTGGATGAGTTTTTCTGTTGCAGGACGAAAGTCAGTTGGTGTTTCTTTTTTGTCTTGGAACGTTAAAATTTGACAACGCGATAAAATCGTTTCAAGCACTTGATAACGATGGGCCGTGGTTAAAATAGCAATAATATTTTCTTCCGGTTCTTCCAAAAACTTTAAAATCGTATTCGCAGAACTTGTATTGAGTTTTTCGGCTTGTTGAATAATATAAATTTGATAGCCGCCATAAACTGCTTTTTCTAAAAAGGAATCTTTTAACGCAAGTAATTCTTCCTTTTTAATCACAGGGCCCGTAGGTTCTAGTATCTTTAAATCCGGAAAACTTCTATTTTCAATGTAATGATGAAGTTGTTCTTTAGAAATGGAAGAAGAATTCTTTAACTGAAACAATTCTTCTACGAAAGCAAGAACAAGTTCTTCCACATTTTCAACTTGATTCGTTTCGATTAAATAAGCATGTTGTACTTTTTTTGTTTGTTTCATTGGTACAACAACGGTACGATAAAAGGTAGGTTGTTCAATTTCTAAAATGTTACTGCGATTCATAGGACCTCCTTAAAATAGGAATACACGTAATAAAATCAAGGCAAACAAAGCAGGAAAACCTAAAATTCCGATAGCGCCCACCGTAAAAAAATTCATTGGAATGACTTGATTAAAAGAAACTGCGATTAAATTATATCCATAGATGACAAAAACACTTAATACAATTCTCTTCACAATGCGTATGACTATTTTCAAAAGAATCACCTATTCAATCGTATGACAGAAGCGGTGATTTATTCTACTTTCTTACGGTCAAATAACGCTCTTTCTAATGTTAAGGCATCCACATATTCCATATCTGCCCCCATAGGAACGCCACTGGCAAGACGAGTGACTAATACTTGCATTCCCTCTAAAATTCTTTTGACATAAAGGGCAGTTGTTTCTCCCTCTAAACTGGGCTTGAATGCTAAAATGATTTCCTTAAAAGATTCTTTTTCAATGCGTTCAACAAGTTTTTCTAAGCCAATATCTTCAGGATTGATGCCCTCGAGTGGCGAAATGAGTCCTGATAAAACATGATATTTGCCTTTAAAAGCACCTAATTTTTCAAACAAAAAAACAATTTTGGCATCTTCTACCACACAAAGTGTTTCATCACGAAGTGAACTACTACAAATGGGACAAACTTCTTCGTCTGTTAAGGAATTACAAATCTTACAAGGGTGAATCTTTTTTTTGACTTCTTTTAAACTCTCTGCGAACAAGGCAAGCTGGTCCTCTTCTAAATCCAAAGACGCAAAAGCCATTCTTTCTGCGGATTTCTCGCCAACGCCTGGAAAAAATTTAAAAGATTCTATCAAATTTTTCAAACTATCAGGATACATTAGAATAACCCTGGCATAGAATTGGTAAATTTGCCCATTTTTTGTTCAGTGAGTTCATCCACTTTTTTCATGGCATTGTTCATTGCAATCAAAATCATATCTTGTAAGAGTTCTATATCTTCTTTGCCTAAATTTTCTTCAGAAATCACAACACTTAATACTTCTTTTTTTCCATTAACGGTAACTTTGACAAAGCCATTTTCACCCTCAAATACGGTTTGGTCAATCGCTTCTTTTTCTTTCATCATTTCTTTTTGTAAGCTTTGTGCTTGTTTCATAATTGCTTGTATATTCATCTTTTTCCCTCTTTTCTTATTGAATTTCCACAATATCTCCAAATAAAGATAATGTTTCTTCTTCTTTGGTTCGTTCAGTGGAAGAAATTTCCTCTTGAGGTGCATTTTCCTTAGGAGGCATCACAAATTCCACTTCTTCGATTGTTTCAAATGGGATACCCTTTTGTTTACAGGTAATAAACTCTGTTTTTAATTTTTTCCATTCCTCATCGGTAATGATAACAATTTTTTTCTGTAAAGACGTGATTTTGTTGAAATTTTCAGTCATCTGTTCTAAACTTGGAAAAATCTTTTCCAACATAGAGGTATACTCATAACTTAAAATCAGCTTTTCTTCATTGGCTGCGCAAAGTTTCCCATCCATTAAATAACATACAATATATCCAATATGATTGTCAAAAGTAAAATCAGATAATTTGTTCCAGCATTCTTTAATTGTTAACAATTCTGATTTAGAAGCAGTCGCTAAAACGTTGTGGGCTTGCGTAATCATACTTTGAATCAGCTGGGTATTATCGGTTGTTGGACTGGAATGAACGGGAGAAACTACTTCTTGTTTTTTGATAGGTGTTTCTTGTAATTTTTGTGATTCTTCCTTTTGTTGCTTCACATCTCGGTTATTTTCTTGCATAGGACTCTCTACAATGGGTGTTTTTTGTTCCACTGGAATCGATGAAAGTTGTTGGGTATCTTTTTTGATTACATTGTGCATAAAGTTCAACAAGAATATTTCTACATATGTTTTCGCATCTTCCGCTTTCTTCATATCGAACAATTGTTCATTTAATTTATTCATCAATTGAATACAAATTTCTTCATCATATTCCAATGCTTTATTTTCAACATAAAACGCACATAATTGATTTTTTATTTTTTGCATCAATTGTTTTACTATTTGGATAATGTTTTTACCCTCTTGGCATTTTTCTTCAATCCATTGCATGACATGACTTGCATCATTGGTAAAAATAGACGAAAGCAATTGGTCCAAATCACTCTCCATGACATTTCCATAGATTTCATTAAAATCTTGACTTGTGATGAGACCTGTTTTATAGGAAGTGACTTGGTCAAGCAAACCAACTGCATCCCGAAGTCCACCATCCGCCGCAGCAACAATCTGTTTTAAAACATCTTCTTCCACTTCAAGTTTCTCTTTTTTTACAATATCAGATAAGCGGTCCAACATACTGTTATCATCAATTCTTTTAAATTGATAACATTGGCAACGAGAAACAATTGTGACTGGCACTTTTTGTGGGTCCGTGGTTGCTAAAATAAAGATAGCATGTTCAGGTGGTTCCTCTAACGTTTTTAATAAGGCATTAAATGCACCAATCGATAACATGTGTACTTCATCAATAATATAAATTTTATATTTGAGTTCAGAGGGTACAATATTTACTTTGCTTTTTAATTCACGAATTTCATCCACGCCATTATTAGAAGCGGCATCAATTTCAATAATATCGATACACTCTTTTGAAAAACTATTTTTACAATTTTCACATTCACCGCAGGCTTCACCATCAATGGCATTTAAGCAATTGACTGCACAAGCAAAAATTTTTGCAATGGTTGTTTTTCCCGTTCCTCTTGGTCCGGAAAATAAATATGCATGATTGATATGCTGATATTTAATTGTATTTTTCAATGTTTGAACAATCACATTTTGTCCATAGACATCTTCAAATTTTTTTGGTCGATATTTTCGATATAATGCTTGATACATTTCCTATCACCCCTAGCACTCTTATTATAGCATAAATGCTTCCAAAAAAAGCGTTTAAAAACAAGTTTTCAACGCTTTTTTTGGAAAAAATTTTGCAACAAATGAAGTGATTCATCTTGAAAAAAAACTTGTTGATAATTCACGTTTTGATTGGTGTTTGTTTTTCCAAAAATTTGTTTTACAATTTCACCATATTTTGAATCTGTATTTTCAAGGGCATAGTAGACATTTTTAATTCTTGCTTGTTGAATGGCACTAGCACACATCGGACATGGCAATAATGTTACATATATATCACAATCAATTAACCGCCAATTTTTTAATTTCTTCGAAGCTTTTTGTAAAGCAATGATTTCAGCATGTTTCGTCACATCTTGCTTTTGTTCCTTTTGATTATGTGCTTTTGCGAGAACTTTATTTTCTTTCACAATAACAGTACCAATAGGAACTTCATTTTCCTCTAAAGCAATCAGTGCTTCTTGCAGTGCCAGTTCCATAAATTTCGGATTCATTCAATCAACTCCATTAAAAAAGTGCACATAGACAAGAAATGTTAAGGCTGCTATCTTCCGATTCTGACCTGGTTCCATTTATGCCTATTGCACGTTTTTAATTCTAATATATTGGGTAAAGTTTGTAAAGTTTTTTATTTTAATTATTTCCCGGGAAATATTTTCTCTCTTTATTTCTTCTCCGTTTCACGTGGAACTTTCTCTCTCAATTATTTCCCGGGAAATATTTTCTCTCTTTATTTCTTCTCCGTTTCACGTGGAACTTTCTCTCTCAATTATTTCCCGGGAAATATTTTCTTCCTTTATTTCTTCTCCGTTTCACGTGGAACTTTCTCTCTCAATTATTTCCCGGGAAATATTTTCTTCCTTTATTTCTT
>CANQOD010000047.1 GCA_947625395.1 uncultured Bacilli bacterium | reverse complement strand
TATAAAGAAAAAGAGTTTAAGTCCATTCTTCCTAAAATTGATGAGCATTTATCAATTGAAGAACAAATTAAACAAGCTTTACAATTATTATTAAAATAGGAGGGTGAAAAAATGGAAGAGGAGAGAATTGTTACCAATCATGTTTTAGAACAAGACGAAGAAGTGGATAACAGTATTCGTCCTGAAACAATTGATGAATATATCGGCCAAAAAGAAGTCAAAGAAAATATTCGCGTATTTGTTGAAGCCGCCAAAATGCGAAATGAACCACTGGACCATGTGTTACTTTATGGGCCTCCAGGCCTTGGCAAGACAACCTTAGCTTATATTATCGCAAGAGAACTTGGCAGTAATATTAAAACAGCTAGTGGTCCATCGATTGAAAAATCGGGGGATTTAGCCGCTATCTTATCCTCATTAGAACCAGGAGATGTTCTTTTTATCGATGAAATTCATCGTATGCCAAGATTTATTGAAGAAATTTTGTATCCAGCAATGGAAGATTTTTCGTTAGATATTATTATCGGAGGGGACGGGAATAGTCGAAATATCAAAATTGATTTACCTCCATTTACCTTGGTTGGCGCTACGACTCGTGCTGGAGATTTATCAAGTCCTTTGCGTGATAGATTTGGGATTGTTTCTAAATTACAGTTTTACACAGTTGAAGAGTTAACACAAATTGTGGAGAGAACTTCCAGGGTCCTTACAATGCCCATTTCGAAAGAAGCCGCCATTGAATTAGCAAAAAGAAGCCGTGGCACTCCAAGAATTGCCAATCGTCTTTTTCGAAGAGTACGGGATTTTGCCCTTGTTGATGGAAAAGAAGAGATTGACTTAGAAGTGATGCAGAAAGCCCTAAAACGTTTGGGTGTCAATCAAAGTGGCTTGGATGAAACGGATTATCAACTTTTGTCTGCGATTATTCATAAATTTAATGGAGGACCAGTAGGCGTTGAAGCCATTGCTTCTAGTATTGGGGAAGAAATTTCTACCATTGAAGATGTTTTAGAACCCTATCTATTACAACAAGGATTCTTAAAAAGGACCGCAAGAGGAAGAGTGGCGACAGAAAAAGCTTATGAAGAGTTGCATTTGAATTATCAAAATACCATTTTTAATCAGGATTACAACGTATAAAAAAGGAAGGAATTACAATGGAAGTAAAAGAGTTTGATTATGAATTGCCTCCAGAATTGATTGCCCAGGTACCTTTGAAACAAAGGGATGCTTCAAGACTTTTAGTCCTGAACCGCAAAACAGGAGAGATGAAGCATCAGATGTTTCCAGATATCATCCATGAGCTTCATGAAAATGATACACTCGTGATTAATGATACAAAAGTGTTACCTGCTAGATTGATTGGAGAAAAAGAAGAAACAGGTGCTGTGATTGAAGTGCTGCTTCTTAAAAATTTAGAGGGAGATACATGGGAATGTTTAACAAAGCCAGCTAGAAGAGTGAAAATGGGAACCGTCATTTCTTTTGGCGATGGTAGACTGCGGGCAACCTGTACAAAAGAAAAGCAAGATGGACTTCGTGAATATACATTTTCTTATGAGGGCATTTTTATTGAAATCTTAGAATCGTTAGGAAGTATGCCACTTCCTCCTTATATTCATGAAAAATTAGAAGATAAAAATCGCTATCAAACAGTCTATGCGAAAGAATTAGGAAGTGCTGCAGCACCTACTGCTGGGCTCCATTTTACAAAGGAATTATTAGAGAAAATAAAGGCAAAAAAGGTCAAAATTGTGCCAGTTACTTTACATGTCGGACTTGGGACATTTCGTCCTGTTGAAGTAGAGAAAATAGAAGAACACAAGATGCATAGTGAATACTATGTGATGAGTGAAGAAACAGCCCACATTTTAAACGAAACACGACAAAATGGTGGTCGCATTATCGCAGTCGGAACCACCTCAACAAGAGTTTTAGAAACAGTGATGCAGGATCACGGGAAATTTGTAAGTTGCAGTGGCTTTACCAATATCTTTATTTATCCAGGCTATACTTTCCGTGGTATTGATGGTTTAATTACCAATTTTCATTTACCAAAATCAACTTTATTAATGTTAGTATCTGCCTTTTCAAAGAAAGAATATATTTTAAAAGCCTACAAGGAAGCTGTTCAAAGACAATATCGTTTTTTCTCGTTTGGGGACGCGATGCTTATTATTTAGGAGAAAATATATGAGTGAAGAAAGAAGAAAAATATTGTATGCAGTTTTAGAAGAAGCTGCTGCTCAAAAAGTACATGTAGAAGATTGGGCTTTTGTAGAAGCAATGAATACAAACTTTTATGGCCATCAAGGAAAAATACAAAAACAATTTAAAGGGAATAACGACATTACATTAAACGTTAGAAATGTAGAGTTATTTGAAGAAAAAATGAATGCATATGTGGATAGTATGTTGCAGTTTTTACATGAACATCCACTGTTTTACGCTTACGATAATGTCTACTATGACGGTCATCAAGAAGCACAAGAGAAGTATCTAATGACAGTATTATGGAGCAATGCGACTCCTGAAGACTTTGAAAATCCTGTTTCATTTCTTGAGAGACGAATCCAATTTTTAAAAGACTCTACTGTTCAAGAAGAAAAAATAAAAGTGGATAGTCATGATTGCTTTATGATGGATAAAACACAAATCATCTATGGAGTTGAAGCACAACATCCTAATATGGAAACGCCTTATACTTTTGTATCTTGTGTAGAGAATGAGGATGGCGAAAGCTATCAACTTCCTAAGATATCATTTGGAATTTGTGAGAAGACTTGTTTTATTTATGCCATTCAAGATGGAGAGAATCATCAACGACAAGATTCGTTTTATAAAAAAGTGAAAAGAGCACTCTATCGGGCAAATAAGGAAGTAGAAGACGATTATTTTGACGAAAAAATAACGGATGTATCTCCTGCACAAGTTTGTTCTTTAGCTTTATTCTTAGGATACATGAATCGAAAGGGCATTCAACAGTTTGAAGCTTGTTCTTATCTTCCAATGCGCTATCAGGCAAAAGACTTGATTTTATTAGGAAAACAGAAAAAGATGGAAGCACTTCTTATGAACTTGGAAGAACCCATCAAAGTCAAAATGCTAGATGAAATGGAAGAAGCTTTCTCCTATGCAGACCATTTACAAGAAAATATTACGAATAAGTTTATTCGCAACTTTTTAAGACTACAATATCATTTTAAGGAGATTGAAATTACGAGTTATCCCGGAGAAAGTGATAGTGCACTTCACTATCAAACACCACAAACACTGATGGAATATGATGATTCCCTTATCACAGAACTTTATCAGAAAACAAATACACCACCACATCAAGCAAAATCGATTTAGGAAAGAAATTTGCATCTTGCCTGTTTTCGAAGCATCTATCGAGTCACCAAAAAAGCTTTTTCTTGCCAAGAAAGGCTTTTTATGTTATAATAGGCCAAGTGTTATTAAAGGGGGATTTTTATGAAATTATTGGTTGAACAAAAAGAAAGATTGGAAGCTAAAATAAAAAGTTTAAAGCAAGAAAATCAAGTCTATAAGGAAAAACGAACTCTATTTGGTCATTATGAGTCCGATGACATGGTGGGGCGTATTGATAGCATTGAAGCTAGAACTTATAGTAATGCGATTCAGGCCAATGAAAAAATCATTGAAGATTATGAGCACATTTTAAGTGATGCAGAAATTGTCACACATTTTAATAATGAACAAATCGAAATTGGGACACAGTTTGTATTAGAGTTTTCTGATGGAACAAGAGAAAAATATACTTTAGTAGAAACAAATGCAGGCGTATCTACTTTGGAAGGATATTTGACTTTTTATAGTGAAATTGGTAAAAAAATTTATAAAAAAGCAGTGGGAGCGTCCATTCAGGTAGAAGCTTCTCATGAAGAAATCAAAATTGTTGAGATTGTTCCTAAAAAAGAGATTCAAATTGCGTGCTCCCCAGTTGTGAAACAGAAAGAAAAAAGCGTCCCATCCAACCAAGCAAAACCATCTCAGCAAGAAGCCAAAAAAGAGGAAACAAAAAAACAGGAAGTCAAAAAAGAGGCATCCACATCACAGGAAGAAAAACATACTGCACTAAAATTTACGTATCGTTTTCCTCGCGAGGGTGTTTGTGCTGCTTTTCGTAATTATTACAAAAGTTTACAAGAACATGGACATGAAGAAGATGCCCGCAAAGAAATGTTACGATTAGATAATGTCACCTTTGCCCAAAAAAAATATTTGAATGACTACTTAGGAAAATTGATGATTCAAAAACGCAGTTTGACAAACCATCTTGATGAAGATGCTTATTCTAGTCAAATCAAAAAAGTGAAAGATGCTTTACAAAAGAAAAGTATTTTACCACAAACAGTGATTGAAACTGAACTGGGTAAGCCCATTCTTTTAGAAGTTACTAAAAATAAAACAACAGACATTGTTGAGGGCGAATTAATTCCACGGTGTTATGGAGATGAACAACATCATGGTTTTATTTCCATTCGTTCTGCTTTAGGCTTTTTTGCGTATCATGCTAAGATGGGTGAGCAAATGCGTTTGACAAATCCCTCTCAACGAGTAAGAGTGGCTCAATTTGGAATTGATAGAAGTCAAATCTTGTTGCCATTGAGTGTCAATTTACAAAAGTTGTCACCTTTAGAAGAAGCACAAACAGAAATGAGACTTGAACAAATGAGAAAATTTTACCCAAAGATGACGCTTTCACAAAGAACTTTGCTGGAGCAAGAAATTTGTAAGTTAAGTGCTCATGAGGAGAGTACGTACCAAGAATATTTACAATCTTTGCTGGAACAAATGAAGAAAGGTTACCTAGAAGTGCAGCAAGAAAAAGAAGTAGAAGCCAATGAAGAACAAATTGGATTAGGAAGTACAGTTCTTTATGAACTCTCAGATGGCAAGCAAGCGATACAATTTCAAAAAGAGCTGATTTGGAATGCGTATACAACGGAATCGAAAGAAGACTATTTAGAAATGAGTCATGTGTTAGGTGCTTCGTTGTTTGGTAAAAAGGAACAGGATGAAATTCAAATTCCTTATCAAGGAAAAATGCGCAATGGCAGAGTGTTGCAAGTGACAAATCAGGTGCCTTTAGAAACGACAAATCCGCATTTTTCTAACTTTGTTTACAGAAAAAAATAATCAAAAGGAGAGAGCAATGAAATTATTAAAAGTGCAACTCAATCATCTTCAACAGGAACTGGATGAACTGCATCAAAAACTACAAACGAACTTAAATCATATGAAAGAATTTGAACGCTCTATGCAGCGAATGGATAGTACTTGTAGTATTGAGGGGAATGAGGAAACACGCGTTTATCAAGAAGAACTGGAGTCGTTAAGATTTCAAATCGCTGCTTATCAAGAACTATTAAATCAAGGACAACTCATCACGCATTTTGACAATAACCGTATTGCTTTGGGAACCAAATTCATTTTACAATTTGCTTTAGATGACTGTGAAGAGTATACATTGATTGAAACAAATATAGGTGTGTCAACTTTAGAGGGATACATTACTTTGAATAGTCCAATTGGACAGTGTATATTAGGAAAAATGCCTGGTGAATCTTTTGCGATTGAATTCAATCATCATTCCATTCAAGGAGTCGTGCAGCAAATTATTCCACAAGAGGATTTACCAATAGAACAACCTAAAATGGAAGCAGCTTCTAAAGTGAAAACAACAGTAGAACCAAAGAAAAAAGAGAAAAAGAACGCTTACTTTGCGCCGCGACATAGATGTAAAAAGTTTGAGGAATACTATCATCATATGAAAGAAAATATCAATTGTGCTTTAGGAAGACGAGAAGTTTTCTGTATTCAAAATTTAACGCTTCATCAAAAAGAGTATTTAGAAAAATACGTTCAAGAAATTTCTAAACAATGTTTAGAGAAAAATTTTAGAAATAGCAATGAGAGAAATGCTTATGTTTTAAAACGAAGATATGTAAAAGAAGCCCTAAAAAAAGAAAGTTATCAAATCAAAAATTATCGTATGACACAGTTGAGTCAGAATGTCATTTGCGAAATCAAAGGCAATGAAGAAGCGTATGTGAAAGAAGGAGAACTGGTTCCTCATATCTATGGAGATGAAGATGAACATGGTTTTATAACGATAAGACAGTTTACAGGATTTTATGCGTATCGGATGGCAATGGGTGAAACAGTAAAAATTCCTAATAAAAAATTGTTTTTAAGGGTTGCACAGTTTGGGATAAAAAGAGAAAATTTGCTTTATCCATTGAGTGCGAATTTAACATGGACTTCTTATAGTCCTGAAGAACAAGAAACGAATGCTTCTCATACACTTTATCAGGAAAAGAAGCATTTAGAAATGACACCATCACAGGAAAAACTCTATCAGCAGGAATTGATGAAAATAGAAAACAATGAAAACGAAAGTCCTTATTTACAATATTTGTTGGCTTTGAAAGAAAAGTTAAAACAGGGAAGTATCACTGTTTTAAGTGAAGAAGAGCTTGCCAAAAATCAGGATACCATTGGATTGGGAAGTCAAATCTCTTATGTGCTTTATCAAAATGGAGAAGAAACACATTATCAACAAGAAATGATTGCGTGTGCCTATACGGTGGAAGAGAAACAACATTATGTGGAAAAGTGTACTTCGATTGGTTCTGTTCTCTTTGGCAAGCGAGCTGGTGATACGTTTGTAGTGGTCAAGGATGGAAAAGAATTATTGGGTTCTGTTGAAAGCTGTACAGCGTTTTCTAAACCAGTATCAATACAAGAAGAAAAAGCACCTGTTTACATGCGTAAATAAGAAGCAAGAAGATCAAGAGAAATCTTGTCTTTTTTTTGATTTTTTTGTATAATCTTAAGCAGCAAATGAGGTGGAACCATGAAAATGAAATATGAACTTTTGAAAACAGAGAAGAAGAGTCGTGCTAGATTAGGGCGTGTGATAACGAATTATGGAATTTTTGAAACCCCTATGTTTATGCCGGTTGGGACCAAGGCAACTGTGAAAAGTTTGACACCAGAAGAGTTGAAAGAAATGCATTGTGGAATCATTTTAGCAAATACGTATCATTTATGGCTTCGCCCAGGTCCAGATCTCATTCAAAAAGCAGGAGGGTTACATGCATTTATGCATTATGATGGACCTATTTTAACAGACAGTGGAGGATTTCAAGTTTTCTCTCTTGCGAAAAATAAGAAAGATATTGTTGAGGAGGGCGTTTACTTTAAAAGTCACTTAGATGGACAAAAATTATTATTGACTCCGGAAAAATCAATTGAGATTCAAAATAAACTAGATAGTGATATTGCGATGAGTTTTGATGAATGCCCACCTGCTTCAGCGGGTTATGACTATTTAAAAAACAGTGTAGAAAGAACATTGCGATGGGCTGAAAGAGGAAAAAAAGTGCATCAAAATGAACGACAAGCTTTATTTGGAATTGTGCAAGGTGGCGCCTATGAGGATTTAAGAAAATTTTCTGCCGAAGAAACTGTTAAAATGGGCTTTGATGGTTATAGTATTGGTGGTGTTGCCAATGATGGAGAAAGCAAAGAGGATATGTATAAAGCGATCGACTATTCTATTCCATATTTACCACAAGATAAAGTTCGTTATTTGATGGGAATTGGAGATCCTATTGATTTGATTGAGGGCGTTATCCGAGGAGTAGATATCTTTGATTGTGTGTTGCCTACTCGTATCGCAAGGCATGGACAAGCTTTTACTCGTACTGGAAAAATCAATTTTCATAATGCAAAATATAAAGAAGATTTTACTCCAATTGAAGAGGACTGTGATTGTTATACTTGTAAGAACTATACAAGAGCCTATCTGAGACATTTGATTACGACAGAGGAAATGTTAGGTGGAAGATTGTTGTCAATTCATAATATTCGTTTTTTGGTAAAATTGATGGAAGAATTACGAGAGGCTATTCAAAACGATACAATTTTAGAATACCGAGAAAAATTTATAGAAAAATATGGAACTTCTAAAAAGTAAATTTTGGTACTTTTAGAGAAAATATGATACAGTAAATAAGAATAGACGTAAATGGTACGGTGATAACGCTACTATGGTTACTGTGACGTATCCATGGTCGGACCGGGGTGGTAACCATAACAATGCTGCAATCGCCGGTGTTTTCAACTATAACAACGCTCATGGTGGTGTCTATGACAACGTTTCGTTCCGCCAAGTCCAAGACTACAAAAGAAAATGTTTTTTGTAGAGTCTATTTAAAATTCAAAGAAAAGAAGATGAGTAAGCGATGAAAATCTTCTTTTTTTGCATTAGTCAAGAAAAAGTAGACAAAAATTGAAAAGTAGAGAGGGGGATTAATAAAAGTTAATCCTCTTTG